>JADFXF010000023.1 GCA_015233685.1 Nitrospirota bacterium
CAGTACATCTCCTGCCAGCGGTCGCTTATGTCAACCTTTGTAAGGGGCAGCATGTCCATCGGGATGGACAGGACATTCAATGAGGCCAGTTTTTTCGGTATCTGGAGGTTTACGCCGCTGTCAAATGAATTGTACGGTCTGCCTATTATTACAATCGTCTTTTCGGCAAGCCCAAGTAGTACCTGGCTGCCGCGTTCCTGCATCTCTATGTAGAACTCTTCCTGCGCGTTTTTAGCGTCTTTTATCGCCTTTACTATTGTCTTTGTGGGCAGAGAAAAGCTCCTGAAGGACTTCTTCAACTGTTTGATAAGAAATCTATCGCCGCGCGCAAAGTCTATTACAGGCTTATACAGGTGCATATTTTTAAAGGCCGCCCGTGACAGATACGGCATGGTCTGGGTATATGGACACGGTGAGCCTTTAGAGAAGTCCTCACCGGGGGCGCTTATATTGATAAAAGACGGCAGAAATATATGGTCAATGCCCTGTTCAAGCAGCCATTTGACATGCCCGTGGGCAACCTTCACAGGGAAACATGACTCAGACAGCACCGTTTCAACGCCAAGGTTTACCACCTGCCGGTTTGTCTTTGGCGATACCACCACCCCAAAGCCCAGCTTGCCAAGAAGCGTAGTCCAAAAGGGCAGGAATTCGTGAAAGAGGAAGATATACGGGATACCAATGACTGGTTTGCCCTTGCCGTTTGATGATTGAACAGGTGGCGGTTCATAGCCCTTCCAGAGGAGTTCCTCTCTGAAGGTGAAGAAGTCCTCAAGGTCTGACTTCTCTTTTATGTCATATTTCTCGCACCTGCCGCCGTAAAAGAGCTTTCTCTTTTCGCCCTCTATCGTAACGCGGTTAATCTCGCACACGTTGGAGCAGCTCTTACACTCGAACGAGGAGACTGAATAAGGCCGTTGCGTTATCGAAAATCCCTTAAATGCCGATGGCGTGCCCCCGGACTTGACATCTCTGGCAATCATGGCCATTCCGATTGCCCCCGTAACGTCGTGATTCGGGGGGACGGTTATCGTCTGGCCGGTGAACTTCTCAAATGCCGCAACGACGGCCTTGTTATGTGCCGTGCCGCCCTGAAAAAAAATCTTATTACCAATCTTTTTGCCCGCAACTACCCTGTTTATATAGTTTTCCACAATTGAGTACGACAGTCCGGCAAGCAAATCATTCCTCTGTGCCCCGCGCTGGATATTGGCCATCAGTGAGTTTTCCATAAACACCGTACATCGCTCACCCAGATTGCATGGCTGGCATGAGGAGAACGACTCGCTGGCAAACTCCTCCTTTATGGAGATATTGAGTTTCTCCGCCTGTTCTTCAAGGAAAGAACCCGTACCGGCGGCACACGCCTTGTTCATCTCAAAGTCCGTGATGACGCCGTCTTCAATGGAAATGTACTTGGAGTCCTGCCCGCCTATCTCGAAAATCGTATCTACGGTATCGTCAATGTAAATTGCGGCGGTGGCCTGGGCTGTGATTTCGTTTTTCACAATGTCAGCGCCTATGAAATCCGCTATCATATATCTGCCTGAGCCGGTGGTGCCTACGCCCGCAATTTCAACACGCCCTCCAATCTCCTTTTCTATCTCGGCAAGGCCCTGCATTACCGCCTCTATTGGCCTTCCGGCAGTCATCAAATATCGCCGTGCCAGCAGATTGCCTTCTTTGTCTATGACGGCAAGGTTCGTGCTTATTGAGCCGATATCCACGCCCATGTATGCCGTAACCCTCATGTTCTCCTCAGAAAAACACGAAACCCCGGCGGTGAGCGGCTCTATGGATTTAACTGTATGAGAAGCCCTCACATGCCTTTCCATAAAGCCATCGCCTTCTGTTATCAACGGCGGGCGGCCTGCCTCGGCATATTTGGCCGACCTGATGTATTTATCAATGAGGGCAATATCAAGTCTCTGCGGCTCACCACTTTTCATGTCCTTTAAGACAGCGCCAATGGCAACCATGAACTCGCATTTTTCGGGGACTATGATAGAAGAAAGCTGAAACACCTCTCTGAATGCCCTTACCATACCCTTGTTGAGGGCCACTCCCCCCTGAAACATCACATCCGGCACGACGGTCCTGCCCTTGACAATTGTGCCTTTAAAATTCCTCGCAACGGCAAAACACAGCCCCGCCACGATGTCCTCTACCGGCGTGGCTATCTGCTGCAGGTGTATCATGTCGCTCTTTGCAAACACGCTGCACCTGCCAGCGATGCGCGGCGGGTGCAGGGTCTTCACCGCCATCTCGCCAAACTCCTCTATCGAGAGCCTCAGCCTCTCGGCCTGCTGGTCCAAAAAAGAACCCGTTCCGGCGGCACAGACAGAGTTCATAGAAAAATCCCTTATGCCGCTTTCATCAAGGATAATGAATTTCGAATCCTCACCGCCCATTTCGATTATCGTGTTGGTAGATGGGAAGAGCCTCTTGGCGGCATACGACTGCGCCGCCAGCTCGTTTGTATGTCTTACGCCCAATATTGCGGCAATCGTCTTTCCGGCCGTGCCGGTCACGGCAACAGGCAACCCATCCAAATTCATTGAGGCGAGGTTCTTATACGCGACAACTATGGAATGGCCCTTGTGTCTTTCATACACGCTGTCAATGACATTGCCGTCTTCGTCCATAACGACAATCTTAACACTGACAGAGCCAGCGTCAAGCCCAATATACTTCATTCTGCCTCCGATCGGAGTTACCCGCATAGACTCTTATTATATTATATTCGCGCTGTAAATTAATACGCATGTTTTTCTTCCCTAAGGAATCAGGTCGTTTTCATAGTATGCCTTAATGGCGTCGGCCTCTCTGATCAGGTTATTGATTTCGGCCTGATATGTCTTTTTAAAGAATTCGAGGACCTCGGGGTATTCTTTCACAATTTTGCCGGCAAGCGCCCTGTTTATTTCGTAAAGCGATGTATCCTCGTCTGCTATAACCGTTGCGGTGCGCGGTTTTTTATTGAAAAAATCAAAATCGCCAAACACTCCTCCACTGCCGATTGTGGTAATGCCACTATGAGCGCCCGACTCAGGCGATATGCCATGCGGATACACCTTAACAGAGCCGGTTTTCACTACATATATGGCGTCAGAGTTTTCCCCATATGCCACAATCGTCTGCCCCTGTTTAAATTGCTTCTGCACTGCCTTGTCAAGATTTCTTCTGAGTAGATCGTTAAATAAAGCGAGGAAATTCATGCAACTATCTGGTATATCGTGCGCCTCAGTAGGCGGCTCGGCGGCTGGCAACGGCACTAAGCGCTGAAATTTATCCAGCACATTATAAAGCGGCTTAATATTTTTGACCATGTCATTGTTCATTGCCCTGAGGACAACCTCATGAGCGGCAACGACAACAATTTCCTTAATAAAAACGCGGGACATACTAAGGTATAACAGCGCCGCCTCTGCCTTTCGATTTGCCGCGTAGAGGTTGATAACTTTCTTAAGGCCGGTCTCTAATAGTGATTTCGGACTAAGTGAAAAAGCCGCCTCCCCCTCCTCCGATTCAGCCCCTATCATCATCGAGGTGTCCGTGTAGTTGTTGCTCCTGTCGGGCATTACCGTCCCTATCAGTGCGCCAAACGCGCATGACTGAAGCTTGCCTTGTTCACTGTTGAGGAATTCCACCATGGAATCAAGCCTTGAAACGTAATACTCCCTGAGCAATGAGCGTAGATTCGGTTTGACGGTCATTGCCTTTTGAAGTGACTTGCCGTTTACCACCAAAAGTTCCACATCGGTCTCAGCAATAGCGCTGACCGACATAGGCTTCGATGAAAACAAGGCCGCCTCTCCAAAGAAATCGCCAATCGAAAGATTAGACAGCGTCTTTGCGCCCCCGGTAAGAAGCGTGGTTATCAGGTGATTTATCAAAACAGGCGGCAGAGGGACTAACGGACCTTTTGATTTTGCAGGCTTTTTAGATATGCGCACCGTGCCGCTTACTATTATAAACATCTGTGAGTCACGGTCTCCCTCTTTGCATATTGTGTCTTTATGATTGTATTTGACCAAAGATATGTCGTCAAACATACACAGCGTGTCCTTATCCAGTAATTCCTGAAAAAACCTTGGGACACTGTTCTTGTCTATAAACACCAGGTCAAGAATAAGCATAAACGTCTCATATGCCTCATCCACATCCGCCGATTTTATCTCCCCGTACAGGCGTCTCATCAGATAGCTGAATTTATTTTTGTCCATTTAGTACCACACCTCCCGCATTATGCGCAGCCATTGAGTTTATATTTGCCGCAGCTATGTGGTATTATAGCAAATAGTTAAAGTATATAAGTACAGGGGGTAGTATGGTATGGACGTAAAAATAGATAATATTGATGGGCTGTATGTGATTCATTCAAATGGCCGTTTGGATGCGTCAAACGCCTCCGCGCTCGACGAAAAGATGAGGGATATTTTAAGCCAGAACCCCGACAAGATTGTCGTGTCACTAAAGGGGCTTGAGTATGTGAGCAGCGCCGGGTTGAGGGTTTTTCTCACGGCCGCCAAAGAGATGAAAAAGACCAGCGGCAAACTTGCCTTTGCAGAACCCTCCGAAGCGGTGTTTAAGGTGCTGAAGATGTCCGGACTGGATACTATTTTAAAGATTTATAACACTATGGATGAGGCTGTGAAGAGCTTGCAGCATTAGTAAGAAGTATCAGTAAGAAGAAAGGATTAACGACGAAGGGGGGGTAACCCCCCCTTCACCCCGTAAATCTCTCCACGCTTTGTCTATTTCGTTTGGGCTGCCGCCCGTTGGCGGCTTCAGTGTTCCGCGAGCTATGGTGTTCCTGTGGAAACTACCTCATATCCTGCACCTTTAACTGCCTCTTCTACGGCCTTTTGAGTTGTCTTAGCGTTATTTATCCTCACAACAGCACTGCCAACCTCCACGGTTGACCTCTCCACCCCTGTGAGGGCGTCTATCGCCTTTTTTACCCTCCCTATACAATGTCCACAGCTCATTCCCCCAATGGTTATCTTTATTTCAGACGTTAACTTTATTTCAGACGCTGTCTTTCTTTCAGACATAGAACTTTGACCTCCTGTGTGTGTGATAGTTATCCTAAGTATAATCCTAAGTATTATCCTAAGTATTATACTTAGACTATTGCTTGTAGTTCTTCTAAGGTGCTGATTTGTCTTATCCCCGTGATTGAAAGGGTGTGTTTTTTCGTCCTGAAAAAGATTGGCCTTGCCCCCACGGCCAAAGCCGTCTCCATGTCAGCGTTTTTATCGCCCACAAATATTGAATTCTTTAAATCAATGCCGTGGTCTGCCCGTGCCCGCAGGAGCATCCCCGGCGAAGGTTTCCTGCACGCGCAGTTGTCTGCGGGGATGTGCCTGCAGTAGTAGAAATCGTCAAATCCATATTTGTCAATGAACACCTGATGGAGGGCCTTTACAAATTCCTCATTGACTATCCCCCTGCCTATACCAGATTGGTTTGATATTCCGATTAACATGTAACCCTTGTCTTTCAGTACCTTTATCCTCTCAAGGCCATCGTACGGGCGAAAGTCATCAAAACTGTTCAGATAATCCGCGTCCTCACAAAGTGTGCCGTCCCTGTCAAAAAACACCGCCTTCCTCCGCCCCCATAGGGAGTCTATTTCGTTGAACACATCTGCGGCGGATATTGCGTTCATGCAGGTTAAATGTTCACACGTACGCTTAAAACATGGTGCACACCTGACGGGTTTCCTAATAACCCGATGCCTGTATGAAAACTCCGGGTGTGCCGGAATCTCTGGCGGGCCGGTCAGCTCCGGCGAGGTAGAGCCAAATATGGCAAGCACAGGCGTTCCAACCGCGTAGGCTATGTGCATAGGCCCGGAGTCGTTTGTTATCAATAGATCGCAGTTGGCAATGGTGGCACACAATTGCCTGACGCTAGTCTTGCCGGTCAAATCTAAAAATGTCCCTGCGGCTGCATCCGCCGCCGTTGGCGCTAAGATGTCCGGGTCTATAAGCTTTTCTGAGCCAAACAAAACGGCGCTGCCGCCTTTTTCCTTAATGATCCTCCCGATTAACGTGGCAAACCGCTCCGGTGGCCAGCGCTTTGCCGAGCCGAAGGCTGCGCCGGGGTTTATACCTATGACGGGGCGCCTGAGATGTGACAGCGCCTCAAGGGCTGACTGCCTCTCTTGTCCGGCAAGATAAATCCACGGCAGCCGGTATGGGGCGTTGAGGCCGACAGATGTGAGCATGTTCAGATAGTAGTGGCAGTGGTGAAGCTGAAGGGTTTCACTGGTTACGGCAACGGCCTTTGTCAACAGGACACCCCTGGCGTCTCTGTTGTAGCCGACACGCTGTCCAATCCGGGCAAGCCACGCTATAAAAGCTGCGTCAAAGGCGTTTTGAAGCAGAATGGCCGTGGAGAAATTCTCCATTTTCAGTCTGCGTGAGAGCCGCAACCTGCCAGATAGTGTCCTATACACATCCTCGTATTTTACGATTGCCCCAATATGCGGGTCTTTTTCAAAAAGCGAGGCAACCGTGGGATTGGCAAGCAGCGTTATGTCCGCATCGGGATACGCCCCTTTGACGGCCCGAAGCGCAGGGGCGGACATCACGGCGTCCCCTATCCAATTTACACCCCTGACGAGTACCTTTGTATTGCTTACCATATTATTATCATACCATATATGCAGGGGAAACGATAGCCTTATGCTGGAGCACTCATGCCGCCAACGGCGGCAGCCTAAACTTAATAGACAAAGCTTGGCAAAAATACGGGGTGAAGGGGAGGTTACCTCCCCTTCGTCGTTAATCCTTAATCCTTTTTTAGGACTTGACGGGTACTTGTTTTTTTTTGAAATTTTTTAGTATGATTGCAGTTCACGATGAGTTATGAATGTTTAATGCTGATTACATAGAATAAAATATTTCCTGAGGAGGAGCAATGTCATTTTTGAGTAAGTATCTGGACGAACCAAAGATTGCGTATTTTTCTATGGAGATAGGCCTGAAGGACGATATACCGACGTATAGCGGGGGCCTTGGGATTTTAGCGGGCGATACGATTAAGTCTGCCGCCGATTTAAGTCTGCCGTTTATTGCTGTCACCCTTATGCACAGGAAGGGTTATTTCACACAGGATTTTGATGAGACCGGATACCAGTTGTCAAGGGATGTTGAATGGGACCCTGCAAGATACATGACGCTTGCTCCGGCTAAGGTCACTATCAAGCTGGAGGGCCGCACGATTTATGTTGCGGCATGGACGTATATTGTGGAAAGTTTAAGGGGTGGATCGCTGCCCGTATTCTTTCTGGATACTGACCTGCCTGAAAACAGCCCTGAAGACAGGGAGCTGACGCACCACTTATATGGTGGAGACACCTCATACAGGATCAAGCAGGAGGCAATCTTAGGGATAGCCGGTGTGAGAATGCTTAAGGAACTCGGCTTTACGGTCAAAAAATATCACATGAACGAGGGTCACGCGTCGTTTCTGACGCTTGAGCTGTTGCATGAACGCAAGAAAGACATTGAGTCCGTGTGGGACGAATCCCTTATCTGGGACTTCGACTCTGTAAAAGAGATATGTGTTTTCACCACGCATACCCCCGTTGAGGCAGGGCATGACAAGTTCACCTATGACATATACCACAGGGTGTTGGGCGACTACTTCCCTGAGAAGGTGATTCGTTGGCTTGCCGGCGATGAGAATCTCAACATGACGCTGCTTGCCCTGAATCTCAGCAACTACGTTAATGGCGTGGCAAAAAAACACGGCGAGGTCTCTCAAAACATGTTCCCCGGTTACAGAATAAACGCCATTACTAACGGCGTGCACTCCTACACCTGGACAAATGAGCATTTTAAGCGCCTGTATGACAAATACATCCCCGGTTGGGCAAACGAACCGGAAATCTTCGTGCGCGTAGAGACCATTCCCGACGAGGCAATCTGGAATGCCCATCAGGACGCCAAGAGAGATTTAATAAACTACGTGAACAACAACTGTAACGCGGACATGGACGTCAACACGCTCACAATAGGTTTTGCCAGAAGATTCGCGACCTACAAGCGCGCAAACCTGTTATTCTCAGACATTGACCGCCTCGTAAAAGTCGCCGGAGGCAGAGTACAGTTTGTCTTTGCCGGCAAGGCGCACCCTAAGGACGAGGGGGGCAAGAAACTCATCCAAAATATCTTTAGCTATGCCAAAGAGTTGAAGGGGAAACTGAAGCTCGCCTTCATCAAAAACTATAAAATGGACATCGGCCTTATGCTCTCAACAGGGGTGGATGTGTGGTTGAACAACCCGCTTAGGCCACTGGAGGCCTCCGGCACAAGTGGAATGAAATCTACCCATAACGGCGTTCCCAATTTCAGTGTCCTTGACGGCTGGTGGATAGAGGGACATATTGAAGGCTACACCGGGTGGTCAATCGGTCCTGCCCCGACGGAGATTGAACCCGACGAGAGTATGAATAAAATTGATGCCGACGACCTCTACGACAAGCTTGAGAATGTCATCATCCCGACCTACTACAACGACAAGAAGAAGTGGATATTCATCATGAAAAACACGATAGGCAAAAACGCCTACTACTTCAACACCCACAGGATGATGAGAAGATACGTCACAGAGGCCTATATCAGATAGCTACACAGCGGAATCTCCGGCGCAGCCTCACAATACGGGGGCGCGCCGGAGGTATTAAGGTATATCCAGGTTTTTCTGAGCAATCAGGAGGTTGCTTTGGGTTCGCGCGTAATCGGCAGGGAATTTGTCGGCTGTCCAGATTTTCAGTGCCTCTTCATATGCCTCAATAGCACGGGTTAACATTTCTTCTTTGTCCCTTACCTTTGACAGGTTTCTGTATGCGGCGCCGAGGTTATTTTGTGTCGCCGCGTAGTCAATAGGGAGTTTGTCGGCGGTTCTGATTTTCAGTGCCTCCCCATATGCCTCAATAGCACGGGTTAAATTGTGCTCTTTATCCCGAATCTGCGACAGTTTCCTATATGCGACGCCAAGGCTGTTTTGAGTCCTGGCGTAATCTATGGGATATTTCTCAACAGTTCTTACCTTCAGTGCCTCTTCGTATGCCTCAATTGCAAGGTCTAAATTCGCCTCTTTATCGCATACCTGCGATAGGCCGGTGTACGCGTTACCAAGATTATTTTGAGTTGTCGCGTAGTCGGCTGGAAAGTCTTCCTCAGTTCTGATTACAAGGGCCTCCTCGTATGCCGCAATGGCAAGGCTCAATTTGTCCTCTCTGTCGCGCACCTCTGACAGGCTCTGATAGGCGTTTCCGAGGCTGTTCTGAGTTGTGGCGTGCTCAGCGGGAAATTTGTCAGCAGTTCTGATGATGAGAGCCTCAAGGTACGCCTTAATAGCAAGGGTTAAATTCACCTCTTTATCGCGTATTTGCGCGAGGATAGCATATGTGTTTCCCAGGTTGTTTTGAGTTGCCGCGTATTCCACAGGATATTCCTCAATCGTTCGGATTTTTAGCGCCTTCTCAAAGGAGATTATTGAGAGTTTCAGATTATCTTCTTTATCTTTTACTAAAGATAAGGAGTAATAACATAACCCTTCGCCATGATGTATTCGGGCGTACAATCGGGGATATTTGTCTGCGGACAGGGTGTCTAATATCTCTTCATATATATCCAAAGCCTCATTCGGATTAATCTCCCGAACCTTTTCAGCGTTTTCAATCTTAGACATAATTATCCCTTTTTCCTTATTTTTCTTTGAGCTGTGCAGCCAGTATGAGGTTAATATCCCTGCCAATCCCAATAAAACTCCGGCAATAATGTAGGTCTCCGCCGCGGTCAGCGTCCTCAGTATACTCATCTCTCAGCGCCTCCATATCCCTATTATAATGGCTATACATATAACAACGATACATAATACCATAACTAAATTCACCGTTGCAACGTCATTTTTAGGGGATGTTGACAATTTTATGATATTGAAGTAAAATACCACTGGTTTGATGAGCCGCAGTTTCGGCGGCTGTAAGAAAATGGCCATTGGCCAATACATATAACGCGTGTTACGGAGGTTGTAATGGCAGATATAAAGCCCGATGAGATTCTTGACACTAAGGGGTTGAATTGCCCCATGCCGGTATTAAAGACAAAGAAGGCCATTGATGCCCTGGCGTCAGGGAAGGTACTTGAGGTTCAATCAACCGATGCCGGTTCAAAGTCGGATATTCCGGCCCTTTTGAGCAGATTAGGCCATGAACTCCTTGAAACGAAAGAAAACGGAAACGTTATATCTTTTTTTATTAAAAAGGCATAAGAAATACGGCAGTTACTGCCTAAACATTATGCTTGTTTTTGCCGATGGGATACCTATGGTGTAGGTGGTGCTGTCCGGTCGGTTTACGCTGTAGGCCGGGTTAGCACGTCACGGCATTATGACATACAACCGGTTAATGGGTTGCCGGTTAACATGGAAAGTTAAAGGGGGTGGAGTTGCGCCGTGTGCAGGCCTTTTGGGCGGCGGACTTAATTGACGGCAGAAATTGTGCCGCAGGGTATGCTTAGAATATTTAAGAGGGTGATTATAGCTGTCCTGTCGGCTGCGGGGTGCATGGCATTGTGTGCCGCGGCCGACGCCGATATATATAAGTTTATCGACGCCAATGGGGTTGTCTATTACACTGATGTGGCTAAAAGTCCTAAATATGTGAGGTTATTCAAGTCCCCCCCGAAACAAACTGAGCACTCTGACACTAAGCCACCGGCAAAGGTGGTGGTAACCGGCAGTTTGGATAAACCGGCCGTCGCGCCCACAAGCGCCGACAAACCAAAGCAAGCTGTCCAGTCGGCAGTGCCAGCGCCCACCGGCAATAACGACGTAAAGCAACAGGCCGCAAACCTTAAGGACTACGAGGAAATCGTACACCTCAAGGCGGCGCAACACAACATTGACCCAAGCCTCCTGAAGGCGGTAATAAAGGCCGAGTCAAACTGGAATAGCGACGCTCTGTCTCCCAAGGGCGCTATGGGGCTGATGCAATTGATGCCGGGCACGGCAAGTCTGCTGTCTGTCAACAACCCCTATGACCCTACTCAGAATATAGACGGCGGTGCAAGATATTTGAAATACTTGTTGGCTAAATTTAACGGTAACGTATCCTTAGCCCTCGCCGGTTACAACGCCGGCCCGAATGCCGTAGACCGCTACGGGACAATCCCCCCCTATGCGGAGACTCAGGAATATGTGGCTAAGGTGCTGAACACTTACAATGGCGGCAACTATCAGCCATATTGCCCCCGTTCATATAGCCAGGGTGCCAGCCAGAGCCTCGACTCACACATATTCAGGGTAGCCATGCCAGACGGCACTGTGCTCTATACGAACACACCCCAGTATGTGAATAAGCCGTTGTCGGGAAGGTTTTAGCAGGCCATGAGCGAATCCCCTGAAAATCTGAAGGAAAAGATACAAAGACTTAAAGAGCAGAGAAACGCGCTGATTATTGCCCATAACTACCAGCGGGATGAGGTACAGGAGATTGCCGACATGACGGGTGATTCCCTTGAGTTGTCAAGAAAGGCCGCGTCAACAGACTGTGATGTAATTGTGTTTTGCGGCGTTAACTTTATGGCCGAAAGCGCTTCGATACTGTCGCCTGACAAGGTGGTGCTGCTGACGGCCTATGATGCCTTCTGCCCGATGGCGGATATGATTAGTGTCGGCATGGAAAGAGAGCTGTATGAGGCGTTCCCCGGATACAAGGACCCACCGCGGTATGTATATCCGGTTAAATATACGCTTGCAGATATTAAAAGGGACTATCCCGGTGTGCCTGTTGTGGCCTACGTCAATACAACCGCCGAGGTGAAGGCGGAAAGTGATATATGCTGCACGTCGGCAAACGTCGTGGAGGTCATCGAATCCCTCCCTGATGAGCGGGTAATCTGTGTACCGGATAAGAATTTGTCCGCATGGGCGGCAAAGAACACGAAAAAAGAGGTAATAGCCTGGGACGGCTACTGCCATGTGCACGACAGGATAAGGCCGTCGGATGTCGAAAAGGCCAGAAAGGCCCATCCCAACGCCATCCTTATGGCTCACCCTGAGTGCAGGCTCAACATACTGGAAATGGCGGACAACGTGGCAAGCACATCGGGGATGCTGAAATTCGCGGCGAAGTCGGCGGCGGCGGAATTTATCGTAGGGACGGAGATTGGACTACTTCACAAGCTGAGAAAAGAAAACCCTGACAAGGTGTTTTACCCCCTTAGAACAGACATGGTGTGCCCGAATATGAAAAAAACCACCCTTGAGTCTGTGTATGCCGCCCTGAAAGAAATGAAACACGTAGTGAAAGTAAGCGGTAAAACAAGGGAGTTGGCATGGAAGGCCCTCGATAGAATGCTTTCGCTGTAGCGGCGCTTTACCGCTCAATACACACAATCAGACGCGCAGAATATTAACACAAAAAAATAGTTTAGCTTTTTTTAATCGCCTTAGTGTATAATATACTGACAAAAATGAAGAGACTTATTCTAATAGTTGACGATTCAGCCAGTGTAAGACAGCTTGTCGGCCTGACGCTTGTCAACGCCGGTTACGAGGTACTGGAGGCGGTTGACGGCGGCGATGCCCTTGCTAAATTAGACGAATTAGTCAAGTTAAAGGACAAAAAAGTTGATATGATGTTCGTTGACATCAACATGCCGAACATGAACGGCCTTGAGTTTGTTATACAGGCACGGCAGATACACGCTTACCGCTTTATCCCAATCATTATGCTGACCACAGAGGCTCATGTCTCCAGAAGGCACGAGGGGAAGCTGGCAGGGGCCACCGGCTGGATAATAAAACCGTTCAAACCAGAACAATTGTTAAACCTCCTGACTAAATTTTTGGCCTGACTCAGGACATTTCTACTTTGCTATGACACACTTTGTTAAATTCATGTTGACCAATTGACGGGCAAAATTTTATCCTTAACAGTATGAGCAAACTATGGTCTGGCAGATTCACAGAGGAAACGGCAAAGAGCGTCGAGGATTTTACTGAGTCTATTTCGTTTGATTATCTATTGTGGCGTTATGACATTCGTGGCTCTATAGCACACGCAGGGATGCTTAAAGAACAGGGTATTGTAACAGAAGAAGAGGCCTCCGAAATCATTGTCGGACTTAACGAAATCAAAAATGAAATTGAATCCAAAGAATTCGAGTTCGACCCTGCCCTTGAAGACATTCACATGAACATAGAAGCCGCACTTATTGAGAAAACTGACTCTGGAAAAAAACTTCACACCGCGCGCTCAAGAAACGACCAAGTAGCACTTGATATAAGGCTCTATCTCATAGCCGCAACCGACATTGTTATACCGCGGCTAATTACATTTCAAAAAACCCTCATCAAGGTTGCACAAACCCACATTGATACGATAATGCCCGGCTATACACATTTGCAAAGGGCACAGCCGGTTACGCTTGCCCATCATCTCCTTGCTTATGTCGAGATGTTTGAAAGAGACAAGGAAAGGTACACAGACGCCCTCAAAAGAATAGACACACTTCCTCTGGGGGCATGTGCCCTTGCAGGGACCACGTTGAAAATAGATAGGAAATACGTTGCAAAGGAGTTAGGTTTTTCGCGCATATCAGACAACAGCATTGACGCCGTATCAGACAGGGACTTTGTTATTGAGTTCATATCCAATTCGTCAATTTTGATGATGCACATGAGCAGAATGGCCGAGGAACTGGTTTTGTGGAGCACGAAAGAATTCTCTTTTATTGAAATATCTGACGCCTATACCACGGGTTCATCCATCATGCCACAAAAGAAAAACCCCGATGTTGCTGAACTTATCAGGGGTAAGACTGGCAGGGTTTATGGCGCGTTGGTTTCCATACTCACCACTATGAAGGCACTCCCTCTGGCTTACAACAGGGATATGCAGGAGGACAAAGAACCGCTTTTTGATGTTTTCAAAACGATAGCACATATCCTATATGTTATAAACGAAATGTTCAAACACATTAAATTCAACAAAGAACGTATGCGAAAAACTGCCGCCGAGGGGTTTTCTCTGGCAACTGATTTGGCCGAATATCTTGTCACAAAGGGAATGCCGTTTAGAGAGGCGCATGAAGTTACCGGCAACATCGTCAAATATTGTGTTGATAAGTCTATGGATCTCCACGAATTGACGATAGAAGAGTTTAAGGCATTCTCAGATTTAATTGATAATGATATATACTCACGCCTGACCGTTGAGGCGTCTGTGAAGGGCAGGAAATCATACGGCGGAACTGGAGAGGTTGAGGAGCAGTTAATAAGGATTCGTGAGAAAGTTGATAAGGACTGGACAGAGGAATGAAAAGAATAATCGCAGTTGTCATTGCGGCGCTGTTGTCGTTCGTATTAATATCATGCGGGCATAAAGGGCCGCCCACGCTTAAAGAAACCAGTGGTGTTGAAAAGAAGGAAGCGCCACCGCAAAAACCTCAGGGGGAGTTAAGCCCGTACGACGAGGACACCGGCCGTTTTCAAAACCCGATGTCGCATGGGGAGAAACAAGGGGAACCATAGAATGAATGAGACAATCTTAAAAATAGTAAGAGAGAGTATTGCTGTAAAGGAGAGGTTTTTTAACGAAAACTCCGACAAGGTAGCCGAGGCCGCAAGAACTATCGCCGACGCCTTCAGTAAGGGCAGGAAACTCCTGCTGTTTGGCAACGGTGGTTCCTCAAGCGACGCCTCTCATATCGCCGCCGAATTCATAAACAGATTCAAGCGTGAGCGCCCGGGACTTCCCGCAATCGCCCTCAACACAGATATGGCCGTGCTGACCTCAATTGCCAATGACTACGACTTTTCTGACATATTCGCCCGTCAGGTAAAGAGCATCGCCGACACAGGGGATGTTGTTATTGCGATAAGCACAAGCGGAGGCTCAAAAAATGTATTGAAGGCCGTTGACGCGGCAAAAAAAAAGAAACTCACGGTGATTGCCTTCACAGGGGCTAAGGGGATAAAATTCGCGGAGAAATCCACAATTGCCTTTATTGTGCCATCGGAGGACGCCGCGCGCATCCAGGAAACTCATATAACGATTGGGCATGTGATATGTGAACTTGTGGAGACGATACTGTTTGAGTTTCCCGCAAAGAAGACAAAGCAGGCCGTAAGCGCGGCGAAGTCGTAAATATACAGGCTCATGCCTATTAAGACGGCAATTGGCATTGACCCGGGCAGTATTGTGTGCGGCTACGGTGTGCTGAGAAAAGAGGGCAAGTCAATTGTCTATGTGGCATCAGGAGAGATAGCCGTCCCTAAGGGGCAGCCGCTGCCAAAGAGATTAAAACGCGTATACGAGGGGCTGAGGGAGGCGATAGACACATATAGCCCCGATGAGGCCGTGGTTGAGAAGATATTCTTTGCAAGCAACATTAAGGCCGCCCTAAGCCTCGGACATGCGCGTGGGGTAGCGCTGCTTTCGGCGTCGGTTGTTGGCATCCCCGTGTTTGAATACAGCCCGCTTGAGGTGAAAAAGGCGTTAACGGGCTACGGTAGGGCGGAGAAATCGCAGGTAATGGCCATGATAAAGGCGATTTTACATATAGACGTCGCGCTGTCACCAGACAGCTCAGACGCCCTCGCCCTCGCCCTTACACACCTTAACATGACGGAACTCTATGGCATCGGGAAACCTTAAAACCCTCCTTGACGGGTTTTATTCAACATTCGATTTCGGCGAAAGGGTTAATAATGACCCTATCGAGTTCCCGCGCCGATGCACCTACCGGAATGACATGGAGGCTGCCGGTCTCATAGCGGCCTGCCTTGCCTACGGTAAAGTTGAACTGTTTAAGCCGGTAATAGGGAAAATCCTCTCTATGATGGGGTCAAGTCCGGCAGATTTTCTGCGGGACTTTGACGTAAAGCGCCAGGCGTGGCTCTTTTCGGGGATTTCGTATAGGTTTAACAAAAACGAGGACATAATCGCCTTTATTTACATCCTGCACAGGGCGATAGTCACACACGGCTCAATAAAAAACGCCTTCATGCGATCATTTCATGGCTCAATATATGAGGGGCTGGGGGAATTTTCTGATGGTATGCTCTCAATAGACACGACGGCAGTCTATGGCAGTAACGTCAAACCACCGGGGTTGCGCCAGCTCTTTCCATCGCCGTATAAGGGGGGGGCGTGTAAGCGATTTAATATGTTTCTGCGCTGGATGGTCAGAGACGCAGACATTGACCTTGGCATATGGACAGAAATTCCCAAAAACTCGCTCATCATCCCCCTCGATACGCATATTGCAAGGATCTCACGGTGCCTTGGCCTGACAAACCGAAAGGGTAACGACTGGAAGACGGCCGTGCAGATAACAGAGGCCCTGAAACGCCTCGACCCTGACGACCCGCTCAAATACGACTTCGCCCTGTGCCACCACGGCATATCAGGGGCGTGTGGTGCCACGCGTGATGACACCATCTGTAAGTCATGTGCTATTTATACCGGCTGATGGGGCGTCAGATTATTAAAGCCAACCTTTGTCAAAGAGGCCGTAGCCATCCATAATAAGAACCCCTAACCATAATATCAAGAAAATCAGAGGATGATATTTCGCAAATAGAAGACTATTTAGATGAATATCATCCCGTCTTTCTACGGCTGTGGGTGAGATTGAAAGATAATGGCGATCGATTGTAAAGGCTCCTATTTCAGGGCACCTTCCTGTTCTGCACCACCTTCTGCAACCCATTTTGCAACCAGTTTTGCAATCCAATATCAACTGCTTTATGAATTTGTATTTCTTATCATGCCACATGTTTATGGTTGTTATCGCACCATAAATAGCTGGCCAAATAAGTAGGGTGGTTGAGAAACCGAGAATGGGAATTATGTATAAAAAATAATTTACAGGAGGAACTGTGCGCCCAAGACAATTGACAAAAGAGATAATTAAAAACGATTGACTTACCATATACCAGGTCATTCTATGTGTTAATAATTCATGTTCAACCTTCTTCTGTTCTCCATAATACTTAAAAAGGTCAATATTATCTCTACGCTCTTCAGTCATAATGCCTCCTTATTTTTGATTACTATCGCACTCCACTTGTATAGAAATACCATGAAGGCTGCAAACAACCCGCAACCAACGACGATCATCAGTGTCCACTTAAACGTTGAAAATTTACAGCATTTGTAAATACCAATTTCTGGCCATAATATTAAGAAAACACAAGGAATGGCGCGCGAGAAAAGCAAACTATATTCATGAATAACATCATCTCTGATAAAATAATCATCAAAAAAATCATCACGCTCAATTTTGCGCTCTTTCAATTCATCGTGGTGTAGGCTTAAAAGGCGGCGTTTTTTATTTATATATCTATTCGCAGTGACATGTGCCCCCTCAAGGGACGGAATAATCATCGCAGAGGTAACGAAGCCGAGGGCGGCTATCACATACAAAAACCAAGTTTCGGAAGTAGGCGGTGTAGAATACTTGGGATCAAGACAAACAGCAAAAGCAGAAATCAAAAAAGATTGACCTAGCAAATACCAGCCCATTCTCAGTCCTAATAAGTTGAACTCATGCTTTATCTCGTTGCGATAAAAGTCCAATAATTCAAAATTGCTGGAGGGCGTATTCACTCTGGCTCCCCCGCGCATAGACCAGCTACCGTTTGAATGAGGATTTCGCCTCCAGTACACGACTGGCATTATGGGCAAGGCCAGCCCCCTTTATAATTTATTTGTAAAATACCGCACCCGCTGCCTGGTTTGTACCTTCCATTCCCCTATCCTTACCTCCTACGCACACACTGTCTTCAACCAACTCTTCCAGCCATGCTGACAATCTATGTTTGTATTATACATAATATTATTTATTTGTCAACAAAAATAATCAACTAAATTATATATTATATAGTGTTACAATAATGTAACATCTTAAAGTTACTCATATGTAATAAGCCTGTTACGCATATGTAGCGACACTGTTACTCATATGTAACAATGCTGTTGCGTTATGACAACGCTGAGCTTGAATTATTTTGTAGCGACGTTAGCTATTTTTTAATGACAGCAGATTGCCGTATTCCCCTGTTTTTTGATAGTATATGATATGCGTTTGATAGTATATGACATGCGAAGGATATTGTTATTTCTCATACTCTTTCTTGTGGCGGCGACCTCAGCCGGGGCGTTTGTTGGGACGCCGGACAACATATCAAAGACACAGGAGAGTATTGCGGGGCTGCCATTAGGGCAGAGGATTGCCTTTTGGGCAGAGCAGCTTGTTGGCACCCCCTATGACACGGACCCGCTT
Source organism: Nitrospirota bacterium (assembly GCA_015233685.1). Classification (GTDB taxonomy): domain Bacteria; phylum Nitrospirota; class Thermodesulfovibrionia; order Thermodesulfovibrionales; family Magnetobacteriaceae; genus Magnetominusculus; species Magnetominusculus dajiuhuensis. The sequence goes on from JADFXF010000023.1 coordinate 18,318, forward strand.
GGCGCGTATGTGCGTAACAAGGTCATTGTATATGACAGCGTGGTTGACTGCATGTACCACACGTTCAGGGCGGTGGAACTAGCCAGCGGAGTCACCCCTGATGGGGCGGTAAACGCTGCCCTGAGGTTGCGGTTCAAGGGCCTCGGCGCACTTGATGAGGCAGGCAAGGTAACAAACTACGATGACAGGTTTGAATATGCCGAGGATATGATCTTAAGCGGCAAATGGGGGAAGGATATTACCACAGAAATCGGCACGGCGGTTAAGATAAAGGGCGCGCGGGGGATTGAATCCACAGAGATTCTCCCAAAAGACGCCATTATTGATTCAATAGACAAACTAAACAGCGGCGACATCATCTATTTTATCAAGGCTGTTGAGAAACGCGTCGTTGGTGAAATCGTTGCCCACCTGGGGATTATAAAAAAAGAAGACGGCAAGGTCTATCTCATTCACGCTAGTGGCAGGAAAAACGCCCAAACGCCAAGCTACGTAAAAAAACTACCCTTTGAGGATTACGTCAGACAAATGTCCTTTGTCGGTATCAAAGTTACGAGGTTTTAAACAGCCCTGTGCGAAATACGGGTGAAGGGGGGTTACCCCCCTTCGTCGTTAATCTTTGTCGTTAATTTTTTGCCCCTTTATTCGATAATTCGGGCTACTTTATAGAAGCGTTCGGTCTTGTCGGGGGCATTTGAGAGAGCGGCGTCTCTGTCAAGCGGTGACTCTGTGTGGTCTTCACGGTAGATATTTTTCAGAGGAAGTATGTGTGATGTCGGCTCAATGCCGGTGGTGTCCAGCTCGTTGAGTTTTTCGATGTACAACAGGATATCATTTAATTGCCTGCCAAGCATACCGGTTTCCTCAGCGCTCAACTTTAGGCGCGACAGTGCGGCTATGTGCGATACGTCCCTTTCTGTTATCTTATCCGCCATCTATATCTTCTCCAGGTTCGCGTACTTAAGCGCGAGACGCTTTACCCCTATTTCGGGGAAATTCACTGTTACCTTGATGTCGTTTTTCTCGCCGTAACAATCCCTGATAACGCCGATACCCCATTTGGGGTGTTTTACGCGGCATCCCGTGTTATATGGGAATTCCACAGGGGGCAGCGGCACCTTGGAGGACGCGTTTGCCGGGATGGCGTTTTTCTCTATCCACAGGCAGCAGTCCTTGGGGATGTCCTTCAGGAAACGCGAGGGTTCCTGATTCTGAAACTTGGCGTATAGCCGACGCTTCCTTGCACCGGTCATAAATAAGATGTCCTTGGCGCGAGTCATTCCGAGATAAAAAAGCCTTCTCTCTTCGTCCAGCTCTTCATTAGTCTCTGTTGCCTTAAAATATGGAATAAGGCCGTCTTCAAGACCGCTTATAAACACAACGGGGAATTCCATCCCCTTGACGTTATACAGGGTCATCAGGGATACGGCGCTGCTGCTCCTGAGGTCGTCGTTGGCGGTGGTGAGAGACACGTTTGCGAGAAATTCGCCTAAGGGCAGGTTTCCTGAGCGGAACATTATCTCTGAGATGTCGTTTAATGAGCCTTCGTCAAGGGCCTCTATGAAGCTGGTGTGAGTGGAAACCAGCTTTATCCCTTGGGAAAGGGTAATGTCCTTTTTTTCGGAAAGCACATCAAACAGCGACAGGAAATTACCAAGTTTTTCCTTTATCGCGGTGGAAAATCCCTTCCCTGTGCAGAGCTTTACGATGGCTTTGTACAGGCTTATGCCCTCTTTTTTTGCCTCGTTTTCTATCTTATTCAGTGAGTTGGCGGTAATTCCCCTGTTGGGTTGGTTTATAATCCACCTAAGGCTGACGTTGTCGTCCTTGTTCCATATCAGCCGTAAGTATGAGATTAAATCCTTGGTCTCCCTTTTGTGGTAAACCGCAGTGCTGCCTATTATCTTAAACGGTATCCTCTCGTTTTTTAGTGCCTCCTCAATTACCCTTGACTGGAGGTTCACCCTGTAGAGAATTGCGATGTCGCTGTACGAATAATTCCCCTTCAGATAGAGGTCCTTTATATTTTTCGCTATATACTTCGCCTCATCCTCCTCGGACATAAACCAGTAGTGGCATACCTTCTCGCCGGCTTTCTTGTCTGTCCACAGGAGTTTAGGTTTTCTGTATGTGTTTTTTGATATGACACTGCCGGAGACTTGCAGTATGTTTTGCGTACACCTGAATGACTGCTCAAGTCTCAGGAGCTTTGTATTTGCAAAATCAGTTTCATACTTTGTCAATATATTGCCCGCCTCAAACTCACGGGACTTATAAATAGTCTGGTCGTCGTCGCCCGCCACGAGGATGTTGTCAATGGCGAGGAGTTTAAGGAACTGGTACTGGGCATAGGTGGTATCCTGAAATTCATCAACCAGTATGTAGGAAAATATCTCGCGATACATATCTAAAATCGCCGGATGCTCTTCAAATAACCTTATAGTGTATGAGATTAAATCGTCGTAGTCAAGGGCGTTTGTCTTTCTCATCTCGTCCTGATAGCGGACATAGACCTTCAGGAGTTTTTCGTCGAAATCGAAATTGCTATACGTGCTGAGCAGCTCGTCGGGGGTCAGGAGTGAGGATTTGAAGTATCGTATCTTGCTGGAAATGCCCTTGTACAGGGCCTCGTAGAGTTTCATATCGTTGAGAATATGGCGAATCAGCCTGCACTGGTCCTCGGTGTCATATATTACATAATCCTCCGTAATCCCAATGGAGGCCTTCTCCTTTAGCAGTATGCGATTGCACTGTGAGTAAAATGTCCCTACCCATGCACCCTTGAGATTGTTGCCGGGGTCGCCGGCTATCTCGCCGGCTATCCGGTCTCTCATCTCGTCGGCTGCCTTATTTGTGAGCGTTACCGCAAGCATGGAACCGTACTTTTTCTTGTCTTTGTTGTAAAGGTGGGCGTATTTGTGGGTTATGAGCTGAGTCTTGCCACACCCTGCCCCCGCTAAGACAAGCACCGGGCCGTCCATATAGTCTATGGCAGCCTCTTGTTGCTCGCTCAACTTATCTAACGCAAGATTCTTTGTCATTTCCTCTAACTCCTATGATAACAAATTTCACCTTGATTTAGTTTTATTTCTGTTATACCATTAAGCCCTTACTGCCCACTCAACTTGTCAAACGCAAAACTCTCTGTCACCCTCCCAACTCCCGGAACTCTTATAATAACAAATTTCACCATATTTAGTTATATTTTTTTATTCCACTGTTACGCTCTTGGCCAGGTTTCTTGGCTGGTCAACGTCGCAGCCTCTTATTACCGCTATGTGGTATGCCAGGAGCTGCAGCGGCAGCGCCATGACAATCGCGTCAAGAAACCTATTTGAGCGCGGCACTAATACAAAGTAATCAGACAACTCCCTGACCCCGTCGTCGTCCTCGTTTGAGATAACCACCGTCTTGCCACCCCTTGATTTTACCTCCTGGATATTCGATATGACCTTTTCGTACAAGGTATCTTTCGACAGGAGAATGACAACCGGCAGGCCCTCGTCTATAAGGGCAATCGGGCCGTGTTTCATCTCACCGGCAGGGTAGCCCTCGGCGTGTATGTATGAGATTTCCTTTAGTTTTAGCGCCCCTTCAAGGGCGATAGGAAAGAGGATTCCCCTGCCTAAAAATAGAAACCCGGTGGATTTGGACAACTGCCGAGCTATTTTTTCTATCTCGGCATCGGCCATTAGGACGGTCTCCAACAGGGCGGGGATATGAAGAAGCTCATCTAAATCCGAAGGTCCTTCTTTAAACAACTGTGCGGACAACTGCCGCCCCACACTTGCCACAGACTTTATATCCAGCGCGATGGACAATAAATAGAGCGACACCAGTTGGGTTACAAACGCCTTCGTAGAGGCCACGCCGATTTCAGGCCCGGAATGGGTATAAAACACGTAATCGGCTTCCCTTGAGGCGGTGCTGCCTACCACGTTACATATGGCCAGGGTCCTAGCGCCACGTTTCTTTGCCTCTTTGAGGGCGGCAAGTGTGTCCGCCGTCTCGCCTGATTGCGTTATGGCGATAAATAAATCGCCAGTAGTTATTATCGGCCTGCGGTAGCGAAACTCTGAGGCGATGTCAACCTCCACAGGTATCCCCGCCAATTCCTCTATCATGTACTTGCCGCATAGGGCGGCGTGCCATGACGTCCCGCAGGCGACTATGAATATCTTCTTTGTTGTCCTTATCTCATCTTCACTAAGTCCAAATTCGTACAGATTAACCGTCCCGGTGCTTAGGTTGGCGCGGCCTGTTATTGTATCGGCTATGGCGCGGGGCTGTTCGAATATCTCCTTGAGCATAAAATGACGATAGCCGCCCTTTTCCGCCATTGATGGGCTCCAGGTTATCTTTACCGGTTCTCTGTGTACTAACGAACCCGCCGCATCGTGTATTATCACGCCTTCTGTTGTGAGGACTGCCATCTCGCCATCCTCCATGAAGATGACGTCGCGTGTGTGGCTCAAAAAGGCCGGCACGTCTGAGGCGCTAAAAAACTCCCCGTCGCCCAGGCCAATGACAAGCGGGCTGTCCTTTTTGGCGCAGATTATCTTGCCCGGTTCTTTTTCACATATCACGTTTACCGCATATGAGCCGTGCAGGAGTTTTATCGCCTCCAACACTGACTCTTCAAATGAGCTGCCCTTTTTATAAAACGACGCTATCAGGTGGCACATGACCTCGGTATCTGTTTCGGAGTTAAACACTGCCCCTTCTTTTGTGAGCGCCCTTTTGAGTTCGATATAATTTTCTATTATCCCGTTATGTACGATGGCTATGTCGTCCACCCTGTGCGGGTGGGCGTTGATTTCTGACGGGCCGCCGTGGGTTGCCCATCTGGTATGTCCTATTGCGACATTGCTTTTTGCGCTGTGCAGCGACGGTTTGTCCATCAGTTCTTTTATCTTTCCTTTACAGCGGACTATCTCCATCAGGCCGTTGTCTTCCCTGAGGAACGCAACGCCGGCGGAGTCATACCCCCGGTATTCGAGTTTCCTTAGTCCTTCAAGGGCTATCTCTATCGAATTGTTATGCCCTATGTATCCTATTATTCCACACATGGTTCCTCCGCCCTTACTATTTATGTTTATCTTTGGTGAACTTTGCCTTAACCCAGTCCAAAATTGCGCGCTGCCTTACGCGGCTTATCGCCAGCGCGTTGACGGGGACATCCTGCGTTATGGTTGACCCTGCCCCCACGAAGGCACCCTTGCCTATTGTCACGGGGGCGACCAACTGCGAATCGCTCCCTATGAATACGTTGTCTTCTATTACTGTCTTAAATTTATTTACACCGTCGTAGTTGCATGTTATTGTACCGGCGCCGATATTTACGTTGTCACCGACGGCGGCGTCCCCTATATAGGACAGGTGTGAGGCCTTTGTGTTGTAGCCAAGCGTGGAGTTTTTTATCTCAACGAAATTTCCGACCTTTGCCTTTTTTCCTATTGCCGCTCCTGGCCTTAGATGGGCAAACGGCCCAACGGCCGCCCCAGACTGTATAGTCGCGCTTTCTATCAGCGTTGAGTCCTTCACCACGACATCGCGCTCAATAGTGGAATCCACGATTCTCACGTTTGGATATATTACACAGCCCTCGCCTATCACGGTCTTTCCTTCTATGATTACGTTTGGATATATAATCGTATCGCGCCCAATTGACACATCAGGGCAGATGAGCGTGGTGTTTTCGTCCATCAGCGTAACGCCCTCGTCCATCCAGTGCCGGTTAACTCGCCGCTTTAGGGCGTTTAGGGCGGCAAGAAGCTCCGTTCGTGAGTTTATCCCTATGAACTCGTCCTCGTCAAACATCTTTTGCGCCTCGACTTTCAGGCCATTTTCACTTGCGATTGAGACGATATCTGTTAAATAAAATTCGCCTTTTTTAGCGTTGACCTGAATCTTGTCTAAAAGCGGCAGGGCGTCTTTACTGAATACATATATGCCGCTGTTAACCTCGTTTATTTTTCTTTGCTCTTGGGTGGCGTCAGGATTTTCTATGATACCTTTGATAGTGCCGTAGGGATTTCTGATTATTCTGCCGTAAGACGACGGGTCTTTTGATACGAAACTCAGCACTGTGACGGCATTGCCGCCCTGGATGTGTCTGTCAATCAGGCCCTGCAGGGTTTCCCCCCTGATAAGGGGCGCGTCTGCTGTCATTACCAGCGTATAGTCAAATTCCTCGCCATTAAGGCCGCCAATGCCCGACTTAAGGGCATCCGCCGTGCCAAGCAGGCTGGTCTGAAAAGCAAATGACACCATCGGGTCTGCCTTAAATATGCCTCTGAGCTGTTGCTCTGAGTGCCTTCCTATGACAAGGACAACTTTCAATACCCCGGCAACGGCCTTAACCGCCTCAACCGAGTATGTGACAATGGGTTTACCCATTAAATTATGGACAACCTTGGGCGTTGCTGATTTCATCCTCTTGCCAAGTCCGGCGGCAAGGACAACGGCACAGGTTTTCATAGGCTTGTCCTCCAGTACGCTAAGATTTCAGCTCCACGACACAGTTTACGACAATCATCTGTGAGCCGCGTATGAGTTTAATTGGGATGACATCCCGTGGTTTTTTATCTTTGAGTGCCTTAGTTAAATCCTGCAGGGAGTGAATCTTCACGCCACCGGCCTCGACGATTATATCTCCGCCGAGGTAGATGACCGTGCCGCTGATTTCCACGGGCTTGTTGCCCCCCTTAATGCCGGCCTTGTGGGCGGGGCTGTCCTGGACGACCTGAGAGACGAGTACCCCCGTGCTTACGGGAAGGCCAAGCGCCTTTGAGAGCTTTTCCCATAGGGGAACGCCGACAATTCCAATCCACGGCCTTCTTATCTTGCCGTGTTTAATTAAGTCAGGGACGAGCGCGCGGGCAACGCTTATCGGGATGGCAAATCCGATACCCACGTTGCCGCCTGTGGGGGTAAAGATGGCGGTTGTTATTCCTATCATCCTGCCGCTGGTTTCGATTAAGGGGCCGCCGGAGTTGCCGGGATTAATGGCCGCGTCTGTTTGAATGACGTTGTCAATTACCTTGCCTGACCCGGTGGTGAGCGGGCGGCCAAGGGCGCTTACAATGCCCCTTGTCATTGTGGAGTTCAGCCCAAACGGGTTTCCTATGGCATAGACATGCTGCCCGACTTGCAGGGAATCAGACACACCCATTTCAATGGCCTTAAAGGCGGTGTTGCTGTCAGTTATTATTTTTATCACGGCAATGTCGTTGTCCTGGTCAGCCCCTATGAACTTCGCGGGGTATTTCGTCCCATCAATCATTGTTACGCCTATCTCGGTGGCGTCCTCAACGACATGGTAATTAGTCAGTACGAAGCCGTCCGGGGTTATAATCGTCCCTGAGCCGGAGCCTTTTTGCGGGTAAACAGAGAAAAAATCCTGCACCATTGTCGTAGTGGTTATGTTTACAACAGAGGGGCTTGCCTGTTTGTAAATGGAGATTGAGGTCTCCTCCTCGGGGGTCATCCTACCAGAGGTGGCAGCAGCGAAGGCGGGGGCAATGCCGGTAAGTAATAATCCAACTAATAATAGGGCTATAAATAGTAAACAGCCCCCACTCGTCAGTAAATAACGGCCTTTCGGCGGCACCACAAATGAAGGCCGAGATATTGTCTTTCGGCGTGGTGGGTATTCCCTCATTGAATTTACTATGACAGCTCCTCGTCGGGCATCTCGAAATTGACGTGGACATTTTGGACGTCTTCCAGTTCGTCAAGGGCGTCAATAATCCTCATCATCTTCTGTGCCGTGGGGTTATCAACCGTAATATAGCTGCCGGGAATCATTGTAATCTCCGCGGAGGAGACAGGTATTGCCGCTTTCTCTAAATGTGCCTTAACGGCGGGCATATCCTCTGCGGTGGTTATGAGTTCGAACATGTCGTCGTCGGGGTCATTTTTCAGATCATCCACGCCAGCCTCAAGTGCCTCTGTCATGAGCACGTCTTCGGTGACGGCCTTTTTATCTATTAAGAGACAGCCTTTTTTGGAGAACATCCATGCGACACAGCCGGACTCACCCAGGGTTCCCCCTTGTTTGGTGAGGGCGTATCTAATCTCTGCCACAGTCCTGTTTTTGTTGTCTGTCATGGCCTCAATAAGAATTGCTATACCGCCCGGGCCATAGCCTTCGTATATTATCTCTTCGTACATCGCGCCGCCAAGCTCACCGGCGCCTTTTTGGACTGCCCTTTTGATGTTATCAAGGGGCATGTTGACTTCTTTGGCCTTGTCAATAGCGGTACGCAGACGGGGATTGCCTTCGGGGTCTGCCCCGCCCATCCTTGCCGCGACGGAGATTTCTTTAACGAGTCTGGAGAACACCTTACCCCTTTTTGAGTCTGTGACAGCCTTTTTTCTTTTGATACTTGCCCATTTTGAATGGCCTGACATTTAATATCCCCCAATGCCGTTTTATTTAGCAGATATTACTTTCATAGCTTTATTATATCAAATATTGGCGGCTTATGCAAATAAGCAAATTGCCTCACGAAAAAACTATACGAAATAGCCCCTGAATTTTATTGCCGCCGCCGTAAGATTAAACGCCAGACTCTGTCCACAACGGCGGCGCTTGTACAGGTCGCTAAATTTTTGAGCGCGGTTTGAGGATACTCCGTATAAATACCTTTTTGGGCATAAAAGGGGATAGGCTGCTCAAACAGTGGTGCCCGCGCCGGTGATTTACCCGAATATTTCCTTGATGTTGATTTTAAGGCCATCTATGACCTTTGATGTAACAACACCTTCAAGTTCTGCGATGGAATATTGCTCATACTTGCCGTTTTCTATGGCTAAGACCTCAATCGTCTGTAATTCGGGTATGACTATCCAATATTCAGGGACTTGGTACTTCTCGTATATCTTTTTCTTAGTGGCAGTATCTTTTTTGTAGGTGCCAGGTGAAACTATCTCGCACACCATGTCTGGTACGCCTCTTACCCAATCCTGCTCAATTGTTGAATTCTCTTTCTTTATGAACAATATATCGGGTTGAAGCCTATTGATTCCTTCTTCTAAAATGACGTCAAGAGGTGAGAAGTATACCTCTCCTAAGTCGGCGGTCTCTATGTACGAAAATATCCTGCGCACTATTCTTGATGCAATTTTTTGGTGTCTTATAAATGGACTAGGCCCCATAACCTCCTCACCGTTGATGATTTCCGTTAAATCTAAATCCCCTTCAATAGTTTGCATGACGTCTATTATATCACCAGACTCTTGGGTTTGTCGATACTATGGGCAACAAAGTGCAACAAAACAAAGGGGACAAATTTATTTCCGGGGAATTCAGGCGACACCATACTGAATTCAATTTTCACACGGTGAATTCATGGGAGATTACTTAACAAAGAATTTAAACAGTGCAACCATAACAGCCGTTTGGCAGTCAGCTTATCGAAACGAATCATTTTAACCAGCCGATTTAATCATCAGCAGCAATGTGCAATACCTTATACCGTTAGGCTCTTAGGCATGATAACAAACACTACAGCGTTTATCTTAACAAAACCCAACCGATGATTAGCCATTTGTCCCTCCCCTATATATTTACCGGATAGCTGATATATAATAAATATAATGGCAGGGCAGGTCAATAGCTGCCCCCCACTGAAATACCGGAGGTATAAGCATATGGATGTAGCAGAAGATAAAAAAGTAGCCGACATGACGGCAAAGGAGTTGAAGGCGTTAATCGTCCAAACCATCCACGAGGCCATTGACCCTGACTTTGGTTTTGCATTGAGACCAGAGGTAGAACGTGAGTTGCTGGAAAGCAGAACAAACGCCAGACAGGGAAAACTCATATCCGTTGAAGAGGAATGACTTTGAAAAAAATCAAACGGTATCTTGATACATCCGTGCCTTCATTCTTATTCGCGGATGACTCTCCTGAAAAAATGGAGGATAACGATGAATGAGGCAAAAACGATGAGGCGTCTCCACATAATCAGAGAAAATAATTACGAGAGAATGAAAAATTTATCGTTTAAAATGCAAATCGAAATAATTCGGACAGAAGCAGAACCTATCAAAAAAAGACTTTTGGATAGAATGAAAAAAAGGGAACTGCCTGCGCTGGACTGATAATTCTATTTTTAAATCATATGTGCATTAATAATCAATGATTAGTGTATTTATGAAATATCTTAGTCTGTCATTCCGGCTTGTCCGGAATCTGTCTCAGCACATCCTCAAGCCAAATACGATTCCG
>JADFXF010000024.1:0-27621 GCA_015233685.1 Nitrospirota bacterium
CTTCCAATAGCTGGACGCCTTTGAGACTGATTCCTTCCCTTCCTTCATCATCATGAACCTCCTTGTTTCAGCCCATTATGACACCTGCTACTTCCCCTGTAAAGATGGGGTTTTCTTGACGCTTACAATTATCTCCTGAGTGAGCGTATCATAATTTGCGGCAACTGTCAATGGCTTGCCATGAATTATTATCCCCCCGTGTCAGATTTTTGACGCGGGGGGGTGCAGGGCGGATTAATGGCAGGCGACCTGCTTGTTGTTTGGCGTGTTTGCTTGATCTTATGGCGTTGGCATAATAATTGCAAGTGGGTTACAAAAGGTTTGTAGTAATATTTGAGGAGGTATGGGGTATGGCTGATTACAAGAGGCTGATAAGCGGCAATAAACGGGAGTTGTTAAATTTCAAAGGTAATCTCTTGAGCACTGCAGCAGGTAAGACCGTGAAGTCAATCATGGTGACAAGCGCCATGAACGGAGAGGGCAAGACAACAGCGGCTTTAAGCCTGGCTTATACGCTGGCAGTCAACGCCAAAGACAATGTGTATTTAGCAGACGGTTCGTGGAATTCCCCCAAGATGGATAAGATATTTAATATGGGAGAAGTGCAGGGTATCTCGGATTATTTCCGTGGCGAGGTGGGCCTGGACACGATAGTGCGGCAGACCCTGACTGAAAATCTTTCCGTAATTCCATTCGGTAAAAAGACCACCAATTCTATGGAGATATTGAAGCCGACGATGCTAAAAGAGAAGATTGATGAGTTGAGAAGTAAGTGCGATTATGTTATTTTTGACTCCGCCTCCATCATGGGCTCAGCAGATATCGCCGTACTATCCACATTCTTTGATGGCGTGATTATGGTCGTAGAGTGTGAAAAGACAAAATGGCAGGTAGTGGATTTGGCTAAAAGCAAATTGGAATCCGCTGGTGCGAACATCATCGGAGCCGTCTTAAATAAAAGAAAATTTTACATCCCGAGGTGGCTATATGGATAGAAGTTATATGGATAGGATGAGTTCAGTTTTAAAACGGTGTATAAACAGGCGGCTTATAAGCAGCCTGTTTGTTTGTGTTTTTCTGGTAATGCTATTAGTTGGCTGCGCTTCCGTAGAGCCGCAGGGAACTACTCAGGAAGGCAGCGTTAATTTTACAAACGCTGCCTACAACAATGCGGCAAACGACAACCTTACTGGTTTTAACACCTCGTATGATGTCTTCCCTGAATACCGCATAATGCCCGGAGATATCCTTGAGGTCTTCTACAAGGTAGATACCAGTAAGATACAGGATTTCACGATTGAGGTTGACTACACTGTGTCGGTCAAGTTCATCAATGCCCCGGAGCTGAACGAAACACAGACAGTACGCCCCGACGGCACCATTACTCTTCCGTATATCGGGAATCTTTATGTCCTGGGGAAAACGCCGGATGCCCTTACCGCCGAGCTTAAACAGTTCTACGCTAAGATATTGAAATACCCTGATTTGTACGTCTTAGTGCCGGATTTCAGGTCAACCCTGAAAGAATTCAAGGCCGATTTGCACACCGCGCCGCGTGGATTGAGCAGGCTCGTTACTGTCAGGCCGGACGGGATTGTTACGTTTCCCATTGTTGGCGATATGTTTGCGGCCAAAAGGTCGCTTAAAGAACTTAATGACACACTCAACGGCATGTACGAAAAGGTAATTCCAGGACTTCATGTGAATCTGTTTTTGGAGAAACAGTCGGGCTTTCTGGTTTACGTATTTGGCGAGGTCAAAAAACCCGGCGCGTTTCCTATCATCAAGCCGATTAGCGTGCTGGAGGCGCTTGCCCTCTCGGAGAGCTTCCTGCCTTCGGCCAAGACGGGCAGTATCGTTGTGTTGAGAAAGACAAAAGAAAAGGTCATTGCCACGAAGGTTGCCCTTTCTGATTTGGTAACCACGGCAAACAGGACGGGTGTCATGATGCTTAATCCCGATGACATCGTGTATGTCCCAAGGAGAATTCTCTCCAATATGGCTGACGTGGCGAGGGACATATCTGATATAACGTTCTTCAAGGGATGGGCGCTTGGCGGCAGTTTCAGTTGGAATATGTATAACGCGCCAACGTCATCCGGTACGCCGGCAAGTACGACCAGTACATCAACCGCAACTACGAACTCTATTACTGGCCAAACAACTACGACTACGGTAACTAAATAAGGAGGATATAAAGATGAGAGCTGAAAGTATGGTAGAAGATTACAAACGAGCGCTGCTGACTACGTTTTTTGTCCAGAAGCGGATAATATACTTCGCCACTGCCGTGATATTTCTCTCCGCAGTGCTGGTGTCCTTTCTGTGGCCGAAGACCTATGCGGCCTACGGCTCGATACTGGTAAAGGGAAAGAAATCGGACAAAAGCCCCAATGCCTTAGAAAAAGAGGAAATACGCCCAAATCCGGTTACTAAAGAAGACCTGAACTCGGAATCCGAGATACTCGTCTCACCGGACGTCATAAGGAGCACGATTACGAAGATGAGAGAGAAGAATCAGTACAAGGATTCTCACTCTATCCTGTCCTCTGTGGTTGCCATGCTCAAAAGCGCCAAGGGCACGGGGAAAGAAAAGGCCATAGAGGAAAGTGAGATATACAAGATTAAGAAGAGCGTAACTACTGAGATCATCCCAGCCACCAATGTTATTAAAATAACATTGAATGATAACGACCCCAAATACGCGGTCTTGTTATTGAACACGCTTATGGAGCAATTTTTGGCATACCGCTCGGAGATCTACAATCCAGAGGCAGCCAGGACGTTTTTCATTGATCAGGTAACCGATTCAAGGAAAAGTATAGAAGGTAAGGAAGACCAGCTTCTGGACTTGTCCAAAGAAGGTCTCGGTGTGATGCCTGTCAAAGAAATAGAGAACAATCTTAGTCTGAAGAAGGACCTTGAGCAGGACCTCCACTACCTTAAGCAGAATGCGATGGAGAAAAAGCGCATGATCGAATACATAGATAATGCGCTGAAGAGTAAGGAAATAAATTACTTTTCATTCATTGAAGGCAACGAGGCCATCACGAATTTGAGCAAAAACCTTCAGGAGCTTGTTGCCGATGGCGGGCCGATTGTTACCAGATACAACAAGGACACCGAAAAGGTCAACCTCTTTAACGAGCAGGTCAACAACATGTACAACTCGTTAAAAAGAGAAGTACAGGGTTATGTGAACAATATAAAGAGACAGCTTGAGACTATTAACGATAAAATTGACTCCGTCGAGAGGCGTATTGACAAAATCCAGGCTGAGGACGTCAAGCTTGAAAAGACGCTGATAGACGCGGAACGCCTGAAGAGGGATATAGAAATATACAAAGTATCCTATGATACCTTTTCTAAACGCAAGGAGGAATCCTCAGTATCGTCCGCCGCCGCGTCGGGTAACTTCCTGATAAGCATCATGGGTAAGGCCTTCCCATCAAGCGGCCCGATATTCCCCATCCCCGGCCTGTTAATCCCCATAGGGCTTGTAGCTGGCGCTATGACGGGCATGAGCCTCGGCTTCCTGAAAGAGTACATGGACCAAACGTTCAAAAGCCCGGAAGATGTCGTCAAATACGCGCAGATTCCAGTGCTTATATTCATACCGTTTATGGCGGACATTACCGCCGTGCAGTCAGGCAAGGGCACGTCTGCATCGGCGCTCTCTGCCAATGCCAATGCGTCAAAAGCCCCCTTCGATCAAGCGATATCTGATATGTTTACAACGCTGAAATCAAACATCAGGGTATTTACCGCGTGGGTTTCCTCGTCCAGGACGGTTTATGTGCGTGCAATAGTCCTGCTTTGTTTGATTGTGACGGTTATAGGATGTCAAGTGGCAAGGGCGTATAGCTCAGAGATTAAACGTATGGCCGCCTCTGCTAACATAGAGATTAATAATCTGACGGCCTCAGCCAGCGCAGAGATTAGCAATCTGACGACCATTGCTGCCGCAAAGGTTAGTACTCTGATGGCGTCCGCAATTAACCGCCTGCCAATCAGCGTATCAATATCAATAGTGCCACCAAGTTCTTCGCCGGTAGCCCAAAATGTTAGCGCCGCGCAGACACAGGTTATGCAACCAGCGGCAGCTCCGGCAGCCGCGGCGGCAATTCCCGTGCCCCAGCCTGTGGCGTCTGCCCCTGTGGCGGCCCCGGCGGAATCTGCCCCTGTAACCGCCATGCCGCAGGAAGCCGCTAACACAGCCACAGCCACTAAGACATCGGCCGCGTCCTCAAGCCCATTACCGGAGGCCGAAAAGGTCAGCGACGCACAGGCGCCGGGCCGCCCCGTGGTCGTCTCACACGAGGTGCTGCCTTCGGTAGAGGTTAAGTTTGATGTTGCTAATTTACGCTCCGTGCCATCACCGCGCGCTAATGTGATAGCCTACCCTAAAAAAGGTGATATAATGACCGTCCTTAATGGGGACAAAAGGGGCTGGCTCAGGGTGAAAACCACTGACGGCACAGAAGGCTGGATTTCAGAGCTGGCCGTAGGCGCTAAGACTGAGACGGCAGGGTTGTAAAGGTTTAAGACTGTGCAAGGTACGAACTTCAGAAAGAATATATATTTGGCGATAGCCATGCTTATCGTGTTCTCGCCAAATATATATTACAGTATAATCAGTCAGGAGATAGTCTCTCCGTCGCGAAAGATTGCGTTTATAGTCTTTTCCATAGGGCTGCATCTGATACCGGTTGTGTTATTTGCAAGAAGGATAAAATGGTTTCTCTCGCTGTTCATTCCCTTTGCGGTGCTGGCGCCATTAGATATGTTTTTTATCTACCTGTACAAATATCCGCCGACAAACAGCGCCCTGCGCGATGTGCTTGAGACTAACACAAGCGAAGCGGCGGAGTTTATTAAGGGCTTTCGTGTACCGGCGGCACTTACGCTGGTGGCAGTCGTAGTCTTTGCCGCCGTCTTCATCTATTGCCTCAAGAGAATGAACAGGGCTGTCAGCACAAAGGGGGCGGCGGCCCTGTCCCTCGTCTTTATAGCCGTTACTCTGACCACTTTTTTTACCCAACAACACGGTGATGAAAATAAGTATGTTGCGAAGGCAGAGGTCTTTGAGACACGCATTGGAAAGTCATATCCCATTGGCGTCATAACCCATTTGACGAGGTTTTATCTTGAGAGGCGGCAGCTCGTTAAACATCGAATGGCCGTCGAAAACTTTCGTTATAATCCTAAGAGGCCACAGGATATGTCAGAAAGGGAGATATTTATCCTGATTATAGGAGAGGCCTCAAGGGCGGGTAATTATTCAATAAATGGATATTCCAGAACTACCACACCCAATTTGAGCGCTACAAGTAATCTCATCAGTTTTCCAAACGTGTGCGCACCGGCTACCGTTACCAGAATGTCGCTTCCTGTGATGTTAACCGGTACCAGTCCGGCAGATTACTCAAGCGCGTATGAAAAGCCCGGAGTAATAACATTCTTTAAAAAAGCCGGCTTTGAGACGCACTGGATTTCCAATCAAATAGAGATGGGCATCTATGATAAGTCAGTAAAAAGCGTCTTTACAGAGGAGGCCGACGACGTAACCGTCCTCAACAGCGCCAAAGGAGACGTCAGGGATAACAACATAAAATACGACGAGCAGATTATCCCGCCGCTTAAGAAATTTATTGCCGAAAGCAAGTCAAATAAATTGTTCTTTGTCCTGCACACCATCGGCAACCACTACAGGTATGATTACAGATACCCCAATGAATTCGATGTCTTTAAGCCGTCAATGAAGGGCAGGGACGACATCAGGATTAACGACGCCTTTGTCAGGGATTTAAAGATAAACAGTTACGATAACTCAGTCCTGTATGTTGACAGGTTTATCTCTGACGTTATCAAGTATATTGCGTTGTTAGATGTACCGGCGGCAATTGTCTTTCAGGCTGACCATGGAGAGGATATTTTTGACGACGGGGGGAGTCTGTTTGGCCATGGAAATAAGGTAGTAACCAAATATGTCGCCCATATCCCTCTTATCGTGTGGGTGTCTGACGCATACATGAATAGTCACCCCGACAAAACCGCCGCTTTATCGTCAAATAAAGACGCGAAGCTCGGCAACGGCTTTCTCTTTCACTCCCTGCTGGATATGGCCGATATTTCATATGAAGACAGTGATTTGACAAAAAGTGTGTTTAGTGGTAAACTAAAATTGAACGCCAGAGGGATAATTAATCCTTCGTTTAAGGTGGTTGACTGTGATAAGCTGCTTGACTGACGCTGCTGAACTGATATGGAGATGGACATGGACACTGGCACTTATAATTCTATGGTTATAAAACACAGTTGACTAAGGGGGTTTAGCTATGGCGGTCAGGTTTAATATAACAACCGGTTACAAGGCATTTTCCCACACTTTTAGCCTCATTTTCGACATTACACTTTCGGCCTTGCTTTTAGTCTTGGCCTCGCCTTTTTTTATTGTTATATCAATTGCCATAAAGATGACAGACGGGGGTCCGATTTTTTATCGTGGAGAACGTCTCGGTAAAAATAAAGAGATATACACGATGTATAAATTCCGGTCATTAGTGCCTGACGCCGAGCGCATAATAGGCGCCGAGCTGCTTACGTCTCAGCGCGATATAGTAACCAAAGTCGGGAGATTTTTACGGGAGACAAGGCTGGATGAACTCCCCCAACTATTTAACATCTTACAGGGCAACATGACATTTATAGGCCCGAGGCCTGAGCGCGCGGCTATTTATGAGAAATTCTGTAAAGATATAAAGGGTTATGACAGGAGGTTCATTGTTAAGCCCGGGCTGATTGGCTATTCGCAGCTCTTCACGCCTCACAACTCATCAAAGCGGCTGCGCACCCTTGTTGACAATATGTATATTGCAAAAAGGCAGAATGTCTTAGTTGACTATGTCCTGGTGTTTTATACCGCGTTTCTGTCTGTAAAATACGCGGTGGTGAAGATTGTCCCCATTATCTGGAGGAAGGTGGTATTGCGCGCCATAGGACGCGACACCGAGGACAAGAGATACCTTGATAGGGTTTACCTTGAACACGGCAAGGTTTATTATGGCCATAAAGACAATTTGACGCAGGAGGACGCGTCGGAAAATAATAAAGAGGCCTATGCGGACAACAAAATGAAAAGGATTTATTTTGGCTATGATGGGCAATTAACTAACGAGGGGTTGTTGGTAAACATAAACGAGGACGCTTTTTTAATCTTTACGGACAATAAGATGAGCCGTGATGAGACGTATTTTTATAAACTTGAAATATTCTCAAAAAAGAAGAAGACGGCCCTTTGTGACGGCGTGATATTTAAGGAATACCCATCAGGCGATAAATTGCTGGAACACGCCTACGTAATTAACTACACACCCGCCTCTCCATTAAACGCATACACGATACACCAGTACTTTTTACAAAAGAGTGTGGCCCAGATTTGAGGGAACTTGTTGCCGCGTTAACGAGCCGCCCTCTGGAGAAGGCCCTGTATCTGGGGATATTCCTTGCGATAGCAATAGCCATGACCACGCCATATTATTATCTGGCAATAGTGCCTGCGTTGCTGATAATTTTTCTGGCGATATCGTATAAATATCCCTCGTATGGTTACTACGCAATTATCTTTCTTATCCCGTTTGGCGCGTACAGGAGCGTATCTGAGACGAGTTCTCTGAGAATACACTGGGTATTGGCGCTCATTCTCACTTTATATATGCTTTTTAAGACATTTTACCAGCGGCATATGCCGCCGGAGGTGAAATCAAGGATATGGCCATCTGTGGCGCTTCTTTTTGTTGTGGACTTAATATCGGCGATGTTCTCTCCATATCCTGCAACGGCGTTTCACGATGTAGGACTTTTTGCCGCCGGTGGGATGTTTATTCTTATAAGCATGTATTTTATAGACAAGGACGCGTTGTTTAAATACCTTCCGGCTGTCGTGGTGTTTAGTGTCTCGTTGAGTTCGTTCTTTGGGGTTGTCGGGTATCTTTTTAACGTATCTTTTTTTGCGGAGAATATAGAGGCTGGCCAGTTTAAGAGGAGTCTCGGAGGCAGTACCGACCCGAATAACTATGTGCTTATGATTGCCTTTGCCTTGCCGCTTCTCGTAACAATGTTTGATAAGGCAAAGAGGCCGGCATTGAAGGCATTTTACCTGGGATTGGTTGTTATAAACGTCATGGGGGTTATATTTTCGTTTTCCAGAGGCGGGGCAATCATAACTACGCTGATATTGTTTATTATGTTTTTTAAGTACATAAAGAAGATGAACGTGCAGCTTATGTTTGTACAGTTGTTTGTGGTAGCCCTTGCCGTTGTCCTTATTATAGGGGTGCTGCCGAAGTCATATACCGATCATTTCAAAAATATAATCAACCCACAGGCCGACGCGTCCATAGGCAGACGTGCCACGTATCTTACAGTTGGGATGGATTCATTTTTTAAACATCCCATAATTGGGACAGGGCTGGGTACATTCAGGGATATTTATAGCGAATCGGATTATGCCCGCAAGTTTGAGAAGGAGGGTTGGACAAACAGACGTTACGCGCACAATACATACCTTGAATATCTGGTTGGAACCGGAATTATAGGCTTCGTACTTTTTGCGGCGATTCTATGGCTGACACTGAGGAATTACATTGCCGCAAGGAGAAATTTTCAAATTAACGGGGACACAGAAAGCGCTTCATACGCCGGGATATATCTGTTTTCATTTGTAATCCTGATGATATATCTGTTTATTTACAGCGACCCATTCCATAAATACCTTCTCTTTGCGATAGGGGCCTCGCAGGCCGCGTACAGGTTATCTCTGCCGGGGAAGAGATGATTCCGTGGATTTTCGCGCTTTCGATATTCGCAATTGCTTCATTCTTTTTTCTTAATCCGGCACTTGCCTACCTTACCTATCTGATAAAGCCCGTGAAGGAGCGCGTACTCAGGCCATACCGTGCTACCGTATCGTTGATAATAGTCGTCCACAATGGAGACAAGATAATCGGGGCAAAATTAGCAAATTCACATTCGCTTGATTATGGCACTGACGATTATGAAATTATTGTGGTGTCCGATGGTTCTTATGATAAGACTGATGAGATAATCAAAGGGGATAAGGACGAGCATATACGCTTTATAAGACTGGACGAGCAGCTTGGAAAATACGCCGGAGTAAACGCGGGGGCGGAGGCGGCAAAAGGCGAAATATTAGTCTTTACAGACGCGGACGCCATAATCTCCAAAGACGCCATCCCCGCCCTTCTTCGCAATTTTTCCAGCCCCGACATAGGGGGTGTGTCCGGGCGGCGTGTCATTGGCGACAGTGGAAACCTAAAAGACGCCCAGCGCTACTATGTTGATTTTGACACCGCTATCAAACGGCTGGAGAGCCTTACGGGGAGCATTTCGTCCAATGACGGCAAACTATACGCAATCAGAAAATCGCTTTATCAAACCATTCCCCCCTCAGTTACAGACGACCTGTTTATCAACCTTGCCATTGTAAGCCAGGGCTACAGATTCGTCTATGAACACGGTGCCGTCGCTTTAATTAACACACCTTCAAGAAATCCTGAACACGAAATCATACGGCGAAAAAGGATAGTCACGACAAGCCTCAGGGGAATCGCTATCCACAAAGAGCTATTAAACCCGTTTAGATTTGGCATGTACTCTATAAATCTTTTTGTCAATAAAATCATACGGCGCTTATTGCCGGTATTTTTAATCACCCTATTTATCAGCTCCCTTTTTCTTGCTAGAGTCAACACATACTACGCAATATTTTTCGGCCTGCAGGGCGCGTTTTACGCCTCCAATGTTGTTTATCTTCTGGTGTTGTCGCGAATCAGGAAGATAAAGCTGATTACGCGTTTATTTTCAGTCGCGTTTTATTTTACGTTAGGGAATTATGGTACATTATTAGGCGTGATAGATTTTTTAAGAGGCAAAGAGGTAGTTAAATGGGTACCAATAAAAAATGACTGACAACCCAATGCCCGCCCCTCCTGCCATATTAATGATCGCGCTATCAATGCGCTTTGGTGGTGCGGAGGTACGGATTATTGAGACGGCGGAGCTTCTTCAAGGCAGATGCAAATACGGCGTCGTAACACTGGCTAACACCCCGCTTCAGCAAAAACTTCAGGAACGAAGTCTGAACACATTTCCTCTTTCGATGAGCAAGGCAAGTCCGCGTGTCCTTTTAAGTATTTACCATATAATAAGGGCGGGGGGATTTAACGTCGTTGACGCCCACAATCCACAGTCGCAGTTTTGGGGACTTTTAGCAGCCGTTTTTGCCCATACGCCGCTTAAGATATGCACAGTCCACAGCAGCTATGGACATACGGAGACAGGCATTAGAAAATTACTGTACGAGCTGGTTTTAAAGTTGAACATGTTTTTCGATGTTGCCTTTGTGTCAGTGTCTGAGGCTGTTAGTGTTTATCTCTCTGCCCTCGGGGCAAAGCAACACAGGATAACACTGACGCGCAACGGGATAGCGATGCCAGAGATTGACCCACTCAGACATAGGCATCGGGCTACCTTTGGCCTGGCGGAGGATGATTTTGTTATAATCAGCGTGGGACGGCTTGAGCCGGTGAAGGGCCATATCTATCTGATAGAGGCCGTTAGTGAGTTACGTAGGGCAGGAAAGACAGTGAAATGTTTGATAGTAGGAGAAGGCCGCGAGCTTGACACTTTGACGAAGCGTATCTCAGCACTAGACGTATCGCACGAAGTGACCCTTGTTGGGTTTCGCACTGATGTTGAGGCGTTGCTTCCTATGGCGGATGTCTTTTGTATGCCGTCACTGTCTGAGGGGCTGCCGTATGCGCTTTTGGAGGCGTGTGCCTGTGAGTTGCCGATTGTGGCGTCAGAAGTTGGGGGCATAGCGCATCTTCTAAAAAATGGGGAGACGGCGATTTTGGTGCCGCCTTCAAATGTCCCTGAGCTTGTGGAGGGGATAAGGTACGTTATGGACAATCCTCAGCAGAGTAAGGCGATGGGCGAGGCCGGGTATGCGCTCGTTAAAAATGAATTTTCAATAGAAACCATGCGCGACCTTATGTTGGGTGTGTACGGTTTGAGGGGGTAGAGAATGACAAGGAAACTTATATTTACACTACTAATATTACTGTTAACCCAGTGCATGGCATTTGCGTTGGAACCTGGCAGCCTGCCGGGGGATTGGAGGCCGTTTTCAGATGAGTCACCGTGGAATAAGCCGATACCTGCTGACGCTAAAACCCATCCCAATTCTGAGCTGATAATGAAAACCCTTGAGGCCGAGGCCAAAAACATACGACTGGCGAAGATATTTGCTATTCCCGTATGGGTTGTTGACTCAAAAAAGACCCCGCTGACGAAGGTCAGGAGCACGAAGATATTTGACACATGGGATAAGAACCAGGCCGGCGTAAGCGATGTGGCAATTCCTGTGACAAAGGAGATGTGGGGGGAGCCGACAGATGACGGCCATATCTGCATAGTTGACCCGGCGGTGGGCACTTCGTGGGAGATGTCTGTTTACAGATGGAGAAAAGACGATGACACACCTAAATGCACAACCTTTAATATCTGGGATTTGAAAGGAACGGGTGTAGCAAATCCTAAGGGCAGTAAAAGATGGTTTCTTATAGGCGGACGTGGTGCTGGATTTCCACTGATTGCGGGGCTTATACGCCCTGAGGAGGTCAGGCATGGTGAGATAAGACACGCAATGGTCTTCACGTTCCCCAAAAACAGGAAACCGGAGACGGGAGACGCGATATTCATCTCACCGGCTGCCAGAAGTGACGGTGCGGTTAAGGGTGAGCAATATCCGATAGAGGGGATGCGCTTTCAGCTTAATCCAGCCCTTACGGAGAAGGATTTCGACGGCTGGGGGTTAAGCAAGGAAGGAAAGATTGTGGCGAAGGCGCTACAAAAATATGGGATGTACCTGGGGGACAATGGCGGGGCGATGGCGGTTCAGGCACAGCTTCTTGCCCCGGACTCCGATGATAATCAAAAGAAGTGGGACGATTTATTGCCGGGTTTTTATAAGAGTGTCGCAAAAATACCAACAAATCAGTTTCGGGTAGTGTATACCGGCGAACCTGTGGTCAAATAGCTTGCGAAAATAGGGGTGCAGGGGGGTTACCTCCCTGCGTCGTTAATCTTTGTCAGTTGTTTTTATTAGTTGCATTCCGTACATCTTTAAAGACAATAGCCTTACGTGCTCCTCCGTCATATAGCCGTTTATTTATTGAGTCAGGGCTTTCAATTTCCAACTCCGGTGTGACGCGGGCCTTCGCGCGCAGATTCTCTATGATGCCGTCCCGAAACGCCTTATCTGCTCTGAACGAGCCGACTCTAAGGATAACCCTGTCTGACTGATTCTCCCCCGTGGCCGCCTCTATCTGGTAATTCACTACATCTTTCAGCTTACAGATAGCGTTTTCTATCGTCTTAGGATACAAGGTGACGCCCTTTATTTTAAGTCTTTGCATCTTTCTGCCGATAATCGGCCCTATACGAAGGGAGTTTCGGCCACACTTGCAAGGCTCGGTTATCTTAAACGTTATATCCCCGGTCTTGTACCTTATTAGCGGCATTCCTTCGATTTGCAGGGTTGTCAGGACAAGCTCTCCTGTCTCGCCGTCGTTAAGAGGCACGCCTGCCTCATCAACCACCTCTGCAATGACAAGGTCTGGATGGCTATGTAGCCCCTCCTTTTGGCTGCATTCGCAAAACGACACCTGTCCTTCGGTTATGCCGTATGTGGAGTAACATATGTCGCCGAAGGCCTCTTCCACAAGTTCCCCAAGGGCATTTGATCTTAATGATGTATCCCTTATACTCTCCCCAATGAGCACGGCCTTTTTAATATTCAGATCCTTTGGATTAATCTTCAACTCATTGGCTGCACGCGCCATGTGAAGCATAAAAGACGGTACGGCCACAATTGCTGAAGGCCTTAGCTTTTCTATCAGGTCGAATTGCCTTATTGTGTTTTGAGGGCCTACTCTGGCAACCGCCGCCCCTAGCCTTATAAGCCCCCTGTAGTAGGCGGCACCGGCTATGAACAAGTTGTCTCCGGTTACGGCAATATGAAACAGGTCTCCTTCTTTTGCGCCAGTATATGTGAAACTTCGCTGCTCGTTATAGGCAAGCCTATCAATGTCGCCTTCGGTCATTGCTATGAACTGGGGCTGCCCTGTTGTGCCTGTGGTTGAGACAATCTCTCTTAAAGAAACTCGTTGCACTGCCAAAAAGTCCCAGTTATGCCGCTGAAGGTCGTCTCTGGTTGTAAACGGCAGCTCATCAACCCCCTTTATTTCGTTGGGGGCGATATTATTTTGCCTGAATACATCCTTATAATATTGGCTTTTTACGCTTACATGCCCTATCAACTCTGAAAGTAGCCCATCCTGAACATTTTTTATATCAGCGGGGGATGAGAAATCTATGGAATCAAAAAATCTCATAGTCGGCAATACCCCGTCGCCCCTCTGTCCTTTGCATTTTGAGCATTTTCAAGGACAAAAAACCCGGCCTCATAGACATCGTTCCCCTTTCTGAGCACGCCCCCTGATATTGCTGTCTTCGTATATCCATTTCTTATACACACCGCGGCGTATTTTATCACATCTTCAAAAGAATAGTTAACAGGCATCAACACGCACTCACCGCGAATATCAAACACAATAGTAATCTGGGCGGAGAAGGCGTTCGGAGAGGTAAAGGGAAACATCAGCGGACTTGCGCCGTAAATGCCGTGGCCAAGCACACCCCTGAAGAAATCATCCTTTACATCCTCGACCGAGTCATCAATCCCCATGAAGAGGCCAATATCGTCTCTTCCTGATGGGAAGGAGATCCCTGCGTCATCAAGGGCAAAGCTCACAGCCGTGACGGCGCTTTTTTCTATGTCATGGATAAACCTCGTCTTGCCCGTGCGCTGCCTGATTGAATTAAGAGTCTCTTCAATAACACTATGGTCATCTGAATAAGAATATCCCATGCCGGTCACAACTATTTCCATCGTTTTCATATTTGGGGTGGCCTTCCGAAAATCACGGCGGCATTTTGCCCGCCAAATCCCGCCGAGAGTGACATTGCCGCCCCTACTGGCGTTGCCTTTGCGGTGTTTGGCACATAGTTGAGGTCACACTGCGGGTCGGGGTAGCGATAGTTTATCGTCGGGGGGATTACTCCCGTATTTATCGCCATCAGGGCGCAAAGGGCCTCAATCACCCCTGATGCGCCAAAGGCGTGCCCAAGCATTGATTTCGTTGAGGACACATATGTTGTATATGCCGCCTCTCCAAGTGCCAATTTTATAGCCTTAGTCTCCATCAAATCATTATACACAGTTGCCGTGCCGTGGGCATTAATATAATTTATATCATATTGGCGCAGGCCGCTTTGTGATAAGGCAGCCGTAATGGCGCTGGCAAGCCCCCTGCCTTCCCTGTGCGGCGCGGTCAGATGGGAGGCGTCCGCCCGTGAGGCGTAACCAAGTACGCGCCCATAGCACTTCGCGCCTCGTGCCAACGCATGTCTTTCTGCTTCAAGTACTAAAAAGGCCGCCCCCTCGCCAAGAGCAAGCCCAGTTCTTTTTTTGTCAAATGGCCGCACCTTGTCCTCTGTGAGCGCCTGAAGGAGGTTAAACCCCGCAAGGGCAAAATCACTAAGCACATCAATGCCTCCCGCAATAACCACCTCAGCCTCTCCCGTTGCTATACTCCTTGCGGCTATCCCGACGGCGTCAGTGCCGGAGGCGCAGGCGGTTGATATTGCACTGAGGCGGCCTCCAATTGCAAAGCGCTGTCCCAGGTACCTTACAGGATATGACAGAGAGGCCTCAGCAGTCCTGTGTTGAATATTGCCGTCTATGAGCTGCCTTTCGCGGCTGAGGACATTTCCCAGAATGCTGCCGATAATCAAGTCAGCGCCCTGGAGCTTCCCAGCGCTCAAGCCAGAATCCCCGATGGCCATCTTCAGCGCCGCCTCGGCTATATAAAAAAACTTATCCTCAGGCCGAAGTGCTTGCCCTGTTTCAATAGACGCTGTAAGCCATTCTTTCTTTTCATTAAGCAGTGGAGGCGCCTGCAGTTTAATAGAGTCTTCCCCGCTGGTGAGTGCGCCCCAAAACGCGTCTATAGTATCGAATGGCCTAAGCGGCGCAACCAGTCCCATTGCCGTCACCCATACGCCCGTCATGGTTTAGCCGCCATCCACAGACACTCATTAAGCGTTACCGCGTTGATATCAAATCCAATCTGCTCAAAAAGCAGTCTCGTCTGTCCTGCTGAATAAAACCCCTGCCAGCCCTCGCACACGCTCTCGGCAAAGTCATGGCACAGGGCCGCCATTCGATATAACTTATCCGCACCGCACTGAGCGTCTGGATAGCCGCGCGTTATTACGCCCAGCAGGCCGTCCCGCGCCAAAACCCTATATACATCCTCATAAACAAATCCCCTGAGACCCCCTGCAATATATGGATCGGCGCAGGAAAATACGGCAGCGTCGAAATAGCCGTCTTCAAAGGGCAGCGGGTGGCCAAACCCGCCCCATTTATCCGAATGTACCCACTGTACGGCGTCAGGCTTCAATAGTTTAGCCCTTGCCGTCTCGTAGAAAGCGCCGTTGTAATCTACGGCGGTAATCTTCACGTCCTCTGAGCATCTTTGTAAGTGGTATATATCATAACCAGGCCCATAGCATAGCACAAGTGCCCTGTGTATGGCACGTCTGCCCAGTTTATTGGCCAAAACGCCCC
Organism: Nitrospirota bacterium; assembly: GCA_015233685.1. GTDB lineage: Bacteria > Nitrospirota > Thermodesulfovibrionia > Thermodesulfovibrionales > Magnetobacteriaceae > Magnetominusculus > Magnetominusculus dajiuhuensis. Next base: position 15,779 of record JADFXF010000024.1, read on the forward strand.
GCGCGTACTCAAATTCGGGATTGCCGAGAAACTCATCCCATATGCCCACACACCCGCCGTTAAAATCATAGAGTGGCTTGCCACCTCTGAGATATTCCCCCGCATAGTCTATACACCTGCCAAAAAAATTATATTCACCTTCAAAGCCGTCCAGTGAGCCGTGTGCCGGTTCACAATTAACGCCATCGGCGATATAATTACCCCCCCGCCTGTTGCCGCACTCTGAAAGAAAATCCAGAGCAACGGCAATCATCCTTCGCCTGTTGCCGTCTTTCAGGGTATAGCCGTGAGAGTTTTCGAGCTTATCACATACCCGTTGCCCGGACAACGCCGAGTCAATCCCCTCATCAACTATGAAGTCCAAAAAACGGCGATTTAACGCCGTATGAAACATTGCCCATGATTCCATCAACAATTTATCTTTTTAAGATTCACTCACTCCGGATAAAATAATGGCCGATGCGTCTCCATCTTCCTCAGCCGCGTATATAATAACATGATTGATTTCAGAATGTTTGGCATATTTTTTCAGTCCGGCGGCAAATAATAGATTCACAGGGCAACCACCGGCACAGGCCATGGCCGCTAAAATTATATTCCACATAGAGGAGACGCAAAAGGCATAACCCAGGCAATCAGAAAAACTCAGCGTGGGGATTTCCCTAAAAAGCGGGGTAGTTTTATAATCTGAAACGGCCACGCCTATGTCTCCCGCGGCAAGGTCGGCCATTGAAAGCGCACCGTCTATTGCCCTTTGAAGCGCCAGTTGAGGGCTGTCCGGGATTGTATAAGCGGCATACCCCGATATCGTACACAACTTTGGCCTTAGTTCGTCCACCGGTTCAATTAACACAGCACCGGCACCCTCAGAAAACACCCATGCCGCCTTAGGGTTTAATCGGGAGTAACAAAACGAGGACAACTCATTACGTTCCTCGGCACAAACCACAATAGCCCGCTGTGCCCTCCTCGTCTCTATAAGCGTTGCCGCCAGCATGAGCGCCTTAACGGCAACTGACGGGCCGCCTATAATGGAATGCACCGGGCCGCGAATATTAAATATTATTGAGGCATTTCCAGCCGGGGCGTTGAGCACGGACTCAGAAAAAAGTGTGGGGCTTGCCGTGTCTTTTGCCTCGGTCACGAGGGTGTGATGGAAGCCGGTGCTGAAATTAAGCGCGCCGTTTGTGACGCCGGCAATTAAGGCACAATCACCAAAGTCGCTGACCCCGCGGTCTCTTAACACCTCTTCTACGGCAGTAACGGCATATGAGGTGATAGCGGCGCTTCGGCGTATTTTTCTTAACACTGCCACGGCGGCCTCGCTGATAGGGTTGGCAGCAACGCAGTGCCCCAGTGCGGCTGCCTCAGCAAGGGTTGATACGCCAACGCCCGCCGGGCTTGTGGCGCCAACTCCGGTAACCGCCAGCCTTGTCATTTGTACTCCCCGAATATCAGCGCCGCGTTTGAGCCGCCAAACCCAAACGAATTGGACAGTACCGCCCTGATTTTGGCCTCCCGGCCAACCGTAACGATGTTTAGATTGCAGTCGGGGTCAGGCGTTACATAGTTTATATTTGCTGGAAGCCAGCTTTCAACTATCGCCTTGATGCTGACGATGGCCTCCACTGCCCCTGCCGCCCCCAACAGATGTCCTATCATGGGTTTTATTGAGCTTACGGGAATATCCACGCCGCCGTTATTAGCAGAAGAAAATACCTTTGTTATTGCGCGCGCCTCCATTAAATCGTTGTATTTTGTTGCCGTGCCGTGGGCGTTGATATAGCCTATATCGGGGAATCCGGAGTCTTTCAACGCCATCACCATCGCATTTGCGGCGCCTTTGCCGTCGGGGTCGGGACTTGTCATGTGGTAGGCGTCAGAGGCAACCCCGTAGCCGGTTATCTCGCAACACACCCTCGCGTTACGCCTCATGGCGTGCCCTAGCTCCTCAATGACCAATATGCCTACGCCTTCGCCAAGAACCAGCCCTGTCCTGTTTTTGTCAAATGGCCTGCAAATCTCCGGTGTAACGGCCATGAGAGAATTAAATCCCGCGAATGTGAACTCAGTCATAGTGTCGTAACCTCCGGCAATGGCCACATCGTATCGTCCTGAGGCGATAAGGCCGAAGGCATGGCCGATAGCATTGGCCGATGAGGCACAGGCATCAGAAAATACGGTGTAATCCCCTGTAAGTGCAAACTCTTTGAAGAGATTTACCGCCTGATAATGGGCGAGGTAGTCAAGTGTCTTTGAAATCCTTGCCCTTGAAATGCCTTTTTCTATTACCTCGCGATGAAAGGCCTCGCTGCTTAACATCCCGCCCAGGGTAGTTCCCAACGACAAGAAGACATCAATGCCCGGCTTGATGAGACCCGCCTCCCCAAGTGCCTCCCGCACCGCGCAAATAAGCAGATGCGAGGCCCTGTCAAGTCTGCAAGCCCTCAAACGTGAGACCGGCGCGCTGGTATCACCTCTTATCCCGGCACCAAGTCTGCCCCTGTATGGACTGGTGTCAAATGCGGTTATCTCCCCGACAGAGGACTCACCGGCCTTGATTTTCTCCCAATTAGTCTCAACGCCGACGCCGTGGGAGGTTATTATCCCCATGCCGGTTACCACAGCTCGTTTTCTCAGGATTCCCCCACCGATACCTGTGCCCCTCAGGGTAGTAAGTCGCCTTTGGCGTAGTAAAGACTATACGCCGCTAACTCATAAACACAGTCAAACGTATCCGCCATACCCTGCAGCGAGGGTACGAACGATGTCCATGAGAGTTTCTCCGTCTGCGGCTTGTTCGTCGAAAATATATCCGGTGTAAGGCCGATGTTTTTGAACATGGCAATTGATCTTCTCATATGCAGCCACGAGGTTACGAGCAGTATCTTCTTTATTCGATTTCTCTCTGTATAAGCCTTCACGCCCCTGGCCTCGTCTAAGGTTCTGTTTACCTTGGCGTAAAGGACAAGCTTGTTTTCATTAATCCCCTGAGACGCCAGAAACAGCTTCACTTTCTCTGCCTCTTCAATGGATTTATATGCCTTGTTAATGGGGCAATATGTCCATTGCCCAAGCAGCAGTTGCCCTGCATGGCCAGTCTTTACAAAGTAAACTCCAGCCAGTAACCTCTCGGTGCTGTTGGTCGTGTGTATGTGGTTATTGGGTACGTAAAACAGCGAATCGTTCATGGAATACCATTCAACATCCAGCACCCCTGCCAGGACGACGGCAGCCTCATATTTCTCCTCAGGGTTATAAGTATCCGCAACCCCCCACAAATCAGAAATCCAGTGAGATGTAAACGATATGCTGAATAAATAACAATACAGAGTCAGACAAATTGTAAAAACCCGTCTGTTTTTCTTTGAAACAGCAAGAAAAACCATACCGATAAAGACAAGCGTCAGTGGGTTGATTAAAGTAAGCGCAACCATCTTAAATAACACCATGTGTAATTATATATAAATTTGCAAATATATGCCAACAATTATATACTATGCAAAAAGGAGGCCGATATGCTATTTGAACCATACGTCTTAAAGGACATAAGGCTGGACAACAGGCTGGTACGTTCAGCCACATACGAAAAGGGCGCTGACAACGAAGGATTTATTACGCCGGAGCTGATACAACGCTACGAGGCCCTTGCAAGGGGTGGGGTGGGCCTGATAATAACAGGAGGTGCCCCCGTACACCAATCAGGGAGGTTCGTGCCTAAGATGGTCGGGATTTACGACGATAAATACATAGACGGCCTAAGCGCACTAGTCAGCGCCGTCCATGCGCTTGGCGGTAAAATTGCCGTTCAGATAGCCCACGGCGGGAGGCAGTGCTACCCTGAGCTGCTTGGTGGTGAGCTGCCGATTGCCCCGTCTGCCGTACATGAGCCTGTATTGAATATTACGCCGCGTGAAATGGCTGACGAGGAGATATGGACGATGATACACGCCTTTGGCGAGGCGGCAGGGCGGGCTAAGGCCGCTGGATTTGACGGCGTGCAGATACACGGCGCTCACGGCTATTTGGTAAGCCAATTTCTGTCGTCTCATACAAACAGGCGCACCGACAACTGGGGCGGCGACGAAGGCAGGAGATTCCGTTTCCTTGAAGAGGTATATAAGGCCATAAGAGAGGCGGTTGGCGTGGATTACCTCGTATTTATAAAAATGAACTCAAGCGACCACCTATGCTGCGGCGGGCTGAGGCCAGATGAGTCGCTTAGGATAGCGCAAAGACTTCAGGCCATTGGCATAGACGCGGTAGAGGTAAGCGGCGGCATGTACGAATCCAGCCTGAGGCCGGCACGCACGAAGATACTACATCCTGAGGATGAGGCATACTTTAAGGAACCGGCGGCATTGTTTAAAATGTCGCTGAACATACCGGTAATACTCGTTGGAGGTATAAGAACGCGCGCCATTGCTGAGGAAATGCTGGAGTTGGGATACGCCGACCTTATTGCGATGTCAAGGCCGTTGATAAGGGAACCTGACCTGCCGAATAAGTTTATGGCGGGCAAGGACAAGAGCGACTGCCAGTCATGCAACGCCTGTATGAATTTCAGAAAGCTCGATACGGTGAAATGTGTCCAGCTTCAAAAACTTGAGACATGATTAATTCTGGCGATACCGCCGATGGCAAGGGTGGCCTGACGGCGGAGATTGTATTTATCGCGCTGGTTATCTGTTCAGCGTTGGTGAGGGTGGTCAACATCGCCTCACCGATACTGGAGGAACACGCCTTTCGCCAGACACAGACCGCCATAACCATATGGACTTTCGTAAAAGAGGGGATCAGCTTTTTTTCATACCAGACGCCGGTATTTGGACCGCCGTGGCAGGCGCCTTTTGAGTTCCCGTTGTTTCAGGCGGCGGCGGCCATAATAGTCAGTGCGGGGGTGTCCAGTATTGACGTGGCGGCAAGGCTGACAAATATAATCTTTTTCTATCTCTCCGCGTTTTTTTTGTTTATTTTGTGCGGTCGTTTTTTTAGGGAACGGGGGATAGCTTATACGATTGTGTTGTGTTATGTGTTGTCGCCTTATACGATATTCTGGAGCCGTACGAGTATGATAGACTACGCCTCTGTGGCCTTCGCTCTTGGATATTTTTACTTTTTTTTACGTTTGCTGAAAGAAAATGACAGGCTTTTCTCGTTGGGCGGCGCGGTTGTCTTTGGTGCACTTGGATACCTGATAAAGATAACGACTATGCCGACAGTTGTGATTCCCCTGGTCTGGTTCATCGTGAAATATTTGTGGAACAATTACAACAAGGCGGGTGTGGGACTACTGCCCTACCTATTATCATGCCTGGTACATGAAAAGACATTTTTCATAAAACTCCTGATGGCAATTGTCGTGCCGTTTGCGGCGGGTTGCCTCTGGACTATACACGCGGATAATGTCAAAAACTCTTCTTTATTTACTGAGTGGCTGACATCAGGACATCTGCAGGGCTGGAACTATGGCACATGGAAACAGAGGGTTGAATTGAGCAACTGGATGACCATCTTCGGCCATATAAAACCGTTTATGCCATTTACGTTTGTGCTTGTCCCTGCCGGCCTTGTTTTCGCGCTCAAATATCCGCGAAGATACATGGAATTTATCTGCACAGGCCTTTTCGGGACACTTCTGACAGTCCTCATCTTTTTTAACTTATATCGTGCACATAATTATTACCCTATGGCGGTTACGCCGTTTTTAGCGGTGGCAACAGGGTTTGCCCTTTACCACATCTTTTTAGTCTTACTGAAATATAAAAGAGACACATCGGTATTACACTTAAAGGTATGTATTGCGGCAGTGTGCCTTACGTTGTCAGGATATTATTACATAAAAACCGCCACAGCGTATTTAAAACTCCCGTTGATTACAAACAGATACAGCACAAGCACGATAAGCGACTTCTTAAGGACAGTAACCCCCCCTGATGAGTACATTATTATTACAGACCACTTGTGGAATCCAAGCATTCTCTACTACGCAAGACGCAAGGGCTTTATGATAAACAAAGACTATGACTACGGTGCGAGACTACTGACATTCTTCAGGGAGCACAAGTTCACTACTGTTGTCACAGTCAATGATTATCCTGAGTTGCTTGCCAACTGGAGATATGCCGTCAGGCTCTACCCACACGGCTATAAGATTATCGGCTACAATGTCTACAAGGTAACGGACGACCCGAAGGTATACGAGGATTATAAAAAAATCAACGAAAAAAGATAGCCGGAGTTCTGGAAGCCGCCAACGAGCGGCAAATGGAATTCAACTGATAAAATGTGGCGAGATTTACGGGGTGAAGGGGGGGTTACCCCCCCTTCGTCGTTAATCCTTGGGCTGCTCGCAGTTGACTTTGTATAGGTAAAAGTGCTACGCTGACAACAGAGGGGTGTTTGGTTGGCTCCGCGAAGGAGGTACGTATAGTGCACGAGGACATTTATGACGGTATAAAGGACAACGGCAGCAACGGCGGCCATGAGGTATTAGAAGCCCCGCAGAATGGGCTGCGTGATGTGATAAGCCCGGCGAAGGTGGAGAAGGTAAAGTTAAATTGCTGGGAGTTCACCAATTGTGGACGTGAGCCGGGCGGTGTGAATGTTGAGGCGCTTGGTCTCTGTCCCGTGACCGTAGCGACCTCGTTTGATGGACTGCACGGTGGTAAAAATGCTGGTAGGGCATGTTGGGCGGTTCCTTTTGCGTGTGGAGATCCGGATGGCAAAATGAGTGTTGCCAGCAAAATCAGAAAGTGCACTAAATGCGAATTTCACCACCTCGTTATCAAAGAAGAGGAAAAGTATCAAAGCGCCCTGAAACATCTGAAAAAGTTCAATAAAGAAGAAAAACAAAAAATACTCAAAGAGAAAAAAACTGAAGTATTTAAAGAGCCTGGCCTGGTAAGACATATATTCGAAAAGAGTATGCACACCGCCTACGGAGAGGACGCGGAGGTGGATTCCCTGTTCATCACGCTGCTCATAGGGTGGGTGAGCCTGTGCCCTTCGGTCAGTTTTCTGGAAGGCAGCAAGCGTATCTGCAAGGATGACCTTGTTGATGAGTTAATGGTTATTGATGCCATTGCTGACCATCCGAGAAGGCGCGCGGCTAAGACTGTGGCCAAGACAATGCTCAAGGCCGTTGGCAAACAGATCACCAGATACTTCGATCCGCTTGTGGATATCACCAAGGCGAAAATCAGGAAATAAGACAAGAAATAAGAGTAGTTCTAACTATTTGACTGAGACAGCGGGAGTCTTACCGTAAAGGTGGTGCCCTTGCCCACCGCGCTGTCAACAATTATATCGCCAAGGTGTTCCTTTATTATCTTGTAACTTATCGAAAGCCCTAGCCCTGTGCCCACACCTACTGGTTTTGTCGTGAAAAATGGGTCAAAAATCTTTGTCTGTATCTCCGGAGGGATTCCCTTGCCGTTGTCGGTTATGGCAATCTCTATCTTTTCAGTATCGGCGGCCGTTGCGACCTTGACCTCACCTTCGCCCTCTATCGCCTGACACGCGTTTATCAACAGGTTCATAAATACCTGGTTGATTTTTGCCGCGTAACACTGCAGGGTCGGAATCTCCCCGTATTCCCTTACTATAACAATCCTGTTTTTATACTCATGATAGAGCAGCTCAAGTGTAGTGTCCAGTGATTCATTGATGTTCATATCGGTTATATCCGCGATGTCAAGCCTTGCGAAATTCCTGAGATCCTGGACGATTTTCTTGATACGGTCTGTGCCCTCTTTAGTTTTCACGATGAGGGGTGAAATCCGCGACACTAAATAACTATAATTTATCTCCTGTTTATATTTCTCAATCTCCGATTTGTCCCCGGCGGATGATTCAATCTTATCGTATCTTTCAAGCAGGCCAAACAGCCGTTGGACAAACTTCTCAAGGTTTCCTATGTTACCGGAGACAAAGGCAAGCGGATTGTTTATTTCATGTGCCACGCCGGCCGTTAATACCCCCAAAGAGGCCATCTTTGCCGATTGAACCAACTGCTCCTGACTTTGCTGTAACTCAGTTAATGTCCTTGATAGTTCTGAGGTACGCGCCCGCACCTCCTCCTCAAGGTGCTCACTGTGCTGTTTTATCTTTTCCTCCATTCGTTTTCTTTCAGTGATGTCCTCGCAGCTTGTGGCGATAGCGGCCACCGAACCGTCGTCGTCCATTACAACGTCCGATGTCAATTGCACGGGAAATGTGCTGCCATCTTTTCGCGCGTTTAAACTTTCACGTTTCCATCTCTTTGTGCTTTTGTCAGTATTCACCCGAAACGCTATCAGCTCCTCCTCTGTCAATGGTTTGCTTAATTCCTTAGGCGCCAACATCCTGATGTTGCTTCCGATGAGTTCATTGACCGCGTAGCCATGTATAGCGGCCTCGGCCTCGTTTGTATAAACTATTATGCCGTCCGCGTCTGTAATCGTAAATCCTACCTGTGTTGTTTCTATAGCCTTTGTTAATAACTGCAGTTCCTTGCTCAATGTCTTTTCAATTTTCTTACGGTCGGTTATGTTATGGGCTATAATTATTACGGAGACTACAGTGTTTGAATCGTCCAGCTCTGGAACTGATACGGCATGAAACCACTGGATGTCGTTAATCTGCATCTCTTTTTCTTGTCTTTCCCGTGACTGCACAGTCGTTTGCGTCAGGTGTATCATGTTTTGGACAAAGTCCTTGTCAAACCCCAGCTCAGAAAACTTATTGATATGCCTGCCGATAAAATCTTCGGGTTTGAGCATCAAATAGAGACCGCAGCTTGGGTTCATATAGCGGCATATATAATCGCTGTCAATACGGGTTATTATGTCCTGGCTGTTTTCCACTATTGCGCGGAATCCGATACGGTATTCGTCTCTGCTCTGGCGCAACTCAAGCTCAAGGGTCTTTCGTTCGGTTATATCCCTTGATACTGAAACCAGCCCAAAGACCTCGCCGGAGTCAGTGAATATCGGGTTTTTGATTGTCTCAAGATAAGTATCCCCTTCACGCCCACTTATCTTGTGCTCAATTTGAACTGACTTTAAGGTCTCTAATACCTCACGGTCACTCTCCCGTTCTTTTGCCGCAAATGGGCGGGGAAAGAATTTATCATACGTCCTGCCTATGATTTCCTGCTCGTCAAGGCCAATGAATTCTTTAAACGCGTTATTTATTAAGACGAATCTCCCGCTGACGTCTTTAATGCTTATCATATCCCTGATTGAGGCAAGTAAGGTGGTTAACTGCGAGTTTGTCTTTGTGTTAGCCGCGATTATCCTCTCAAGTCCCCTTTTGCCGTTTTCAAGGTTTATAATAGCCCGATATGTCCTTAAGGCCAGGAGCATTGTGATATCAAATTTTTCGCTGGTCAATTCGGTCTTTTCCCTGTAATCGTTGATATCGTACTGGACGATGACGTCGTGTTTCGGTGCCTGGCCGGGCTGCCCTGTCCTTAGAATAATACGCACAAGATTGTTTTTCAGCTCTTCTCTGATATGTTTTGTGACAAGCAGCCCTGAGTTGTCCTCTTCCATAACGACATCCAAAAGAATTACAGCGGTGTCGGGGTGTTCCTCAATGAGCCGGTTTGCCTCGGTACCTGAATAGGCGCTGATAAACTCAAGGGACTTGCCGTCATAGACAAAGTGTTTTAACGCCAGGCGCGTCATATCGTGTATCTCCTGCTCATCGTCAACTATCATTATCTTCCAGTTTCCAGATAGAGCGGGCGTCGTATCTTCGCCAGCGTACCGATAGAAAAACATTTCAGTGTTATCGTTATGCTCAATCACGCCGCGGCCTCCTTTTTCATAACGGGGAAAATAATAGTAAATGTCGTTCCCTTGTCCAACTCGCTCTCACATTCGATACTTCCGCCGAGTGTTTGCGTCACTATGTTATGCACAATGTGCAGTCCCAGCCCTGTGCCTCCCGCCCCCCGTTTTGTCGTAAAAAAAGGGTCGTATATCCTCCTGACGTATTCATTAGGCATACCCTTGCCGTCGTCGCTGAACCTGATAGTTACGTCATCTTTGTTGACGCTTAGCTCAATAGCCACCGTGCCTTTGGCACCAGGGCCATATGCGTGTGTGAGGGAATTCATCAGCAGGTTTGTTACGATTTGAGCTATTGCCCCGGGGTAGCTGTCCAGCTCTATATCCTCATCGCAGATGATTTTTATATTATGCTGGCGTCTCTTCATATTCGGCTGAAGGCTAAGCAGTATTTCCTCTATGTATTCCTTTAATCTGAACACTCGCCTCTCCTGTGTAATCTGGTCGGCAGACACCATCTTGAAGCTTTTAATTAAATCGGCTGTACGCATAAGGCTTTTTAATATGAGGGAACTGCCCTGTGACACATCGTCAATATATTCCCCAAGCCGCTCCTTGCGCAGTGAGCCCTCATCAAAGGCGGCCTTTAAGTTTTCGGTATCGCTGACAATAGTCGAAGAGAGGGTTATGCCAATACCCACGGGCGTGTTTATCTCATGGGCGACACCGGCGAGCATCTGCCCAAGGGAGGCCAGCTTTTCCGCCTGGACTAGTTGGGCGCGGCTCTCTTTGAGGTATTTATTGGCCGTCTCTAATTCCTGCAGGTGCATGTCGCGTACCCTTTGCATCCTCTTAAGTTGGGTTATATTCTGTGCCGAGCATACTATCTCGTCTACCGTCGTGCCATCGCTGCCGTAAATAACCGACGCGGAGAAAATGACGGGGACTTTTACCCCATATTTAGCCAGCAGCACTACCTCCACATCCTTTACATAACCATTTTTCATTATCTCATTATACAATATTTCGGCAATAGTGTCGCTTTCAAATATCTCGTCTATGCGTTTTTTCAGAAGCTCTTCCTCAGTCCTTCCCAACATCTTATGAACAGACTGATTAACCTTTACTATCTCTCCGTCTTCGGTCAACACAATCACTGCGCTTGCGATAGTCCCGATGATGTTGTCGGTATAGTCCTTTGCCTTAGTCAGGTCATCCCTTGTCTTTTTCAGCTCCATGAGCATATTATTAAACGAATCAGCGAGGACGCCGACCTCGCCCTCAGACTTAATGCCGGTGATTTGAGAATAATTCCCTTTGGCTATCATATCAGTAAATGAGACAAATTTCTCAAGCGGGTTGGTTATGTTTCTCATGATGAGTGTAAAGATAATCCCGCTGATGGCCAAAACGACAATCAACACTAAAGCGGTGGCATAGGTGGTGATTGAATAATACCAGCTTCCCCCGATTGCCAGTCCGACAAGTAAAACCATCCCCAAATAGGCTACTAATATCTTATTTCTGATTGATAGGGACATACTGTTTCACCAGAACTAATTATAGCTGATTCTTGCCGGTGTTGTACAGGGATTTTCAAAAGGGAAAGGGGGGAGGCGTTAGTACAGGTACAGTTCTCTGCCCTTAGCCTTGCCGTCAGGGTGATATGTGTCGCGGTTAAAAACGCTGAAGTCGACGGTCTTTGAGACTGTACAACAAACCGTGTCATTCCTGCGAAAGCTCGAATCCATGAACACCGTTGCACTGTGTAATGATATTATTCATAAGTTACATTATTCATCGGAACTTCCACTTATTATTATGTTGTTCCATGCTTAAAACAACTGGATTCCTGCTTTCGCAGGAATGACAGACTAAAGAATATGCAATCTTTGACCTCATTTCGGTATTAGAAAAAAGTTATATGTCGAAATGCCAATACAGATAGACATATAACTATGTGTGTTATTCCATTTCTAAATCATACCTATAATAATATATTTTATCTCACTCCGCGACAAAAAATTGTCATCACCCTTCTTGTCTTGTAGTCATTCCGGCTTGTCC
>JADFXF010000024.1:27646-28536 GCA_015233685.1 Nitrospirota bacterium
ATTCCGGACAAGCCGGAATGACAAAATGAGGCCGGAATGACAGACAACACAAGCCAAGTGGAGGCAATTATTTGTCGTGGAGCGCCCCCCCACTGAACCTTTTTACAACTTGTTGTGTCTAAATGTTCAGAATGTTGGTACAATATAGCTCAGATGGATGAGGACAGCAGATTAGAGGATAACAGGCTGATTGACTCTTATCTTGATGGCGGTGACGATTCGGCTCTGGAGGAGCTTGTCATAAAATATCGAAGGGAGGTTTACCTGATAGCGTACCGGATGGCTGGCGACATGGAAGAGGCCAAGGATATAACGCAAAAGGCGCTCATTAGCGCAGTGGCGAAGCTCAGGGATTTTAAGAAAAAGTCCTCCTTTAAGACCTGGCTCTACAGGATAACAGTGAACGCCGCCCTTAACCATATGCGTGGTAACGCCTACAAGACCGTTGAGTTATGTGAGACCGTGCAATCCGGGGACGAGGGCGTTGTCTCTTGTCTGATGAGGAAGGAGCAGGCGCAAAGTTTAAAAGTCCTGCTTGTCGCCCTGCCCCCAAGGCAGCGCCTTAGCGTTGTCCTAAGGGTTTACGAGGGTTTAAGTCTGGCTGAGACGGCGGCTGTCATGGGCTGTTCCGAAGGAGCGGTAAAATCCCACTATCACAGCGCTATTAAAAAACTAAAAACCGCTATGGCGGCCACTAAGACAGGGAAAGACTTATGAAATCCACACACGATGAGATAACAGACCTGCTTCACGGGTATCTTCACGGCACACTTACCGAGGAGAAGGCGGCGCTGGTTGAGGCACACCTGGCTGACTGTGATGAGTGCGCTGAGGAGTTTTCTGTTGCCGCAACACTATTAAAAATCGAGGCGCCTGTGCCTGATGACCAA
>JADFXF010000025.1 GCA_015233685.1 Nitrospirota bacterium
TCACTAATCTTTCTCGACGCCGGTGGTGCCCCTGTTGGAATCGTCACCGACAGCGACATGCGCGATAAGGTTGTCGCCCGTGGCAAGGATGTAAACGAGCCGGTTAACACAGTTATGAGCCATTCCCTCAAGAGCGTGGACGCCGATGAGTACTGCTATGAGGCGGTGTTGAGCATGGTGAAAAATAACGTCCACCATCTCTTAGTAATGAAAGAAAAGCGCCTCTGGGGCATACTTACAAACCATGATTTAATGCTTTTGCAGGGCACCTCACCGCTTGCCATCGTAAAGGACATAGAGGCGCAGTCGTCTGTCAACGGGCTTATCCCCGTCTCAGGCAAGATAAATGGCGTCTATAATATGCTGCTTAGTGACGGGGCAAGGGCTGGCAATGTCCTTAGAATCATCACCGAGATAAACGACAGGCTCGTAAGGAAGGTAATAACGCTCATTGAAAAAGAGCTTGGCCCTCCTCCGGTTGCCTATGTGTGGCTTGGATTTGGAAGTGAGGGCAGGAAAGAGCAGACATTTAAGACAGACCAGGACAACGCAATTATCTACGGCGACCCGGTAAACGAGGCAGAGGCGCGTGAGGCTCAGGACTATTTCTCCAGATTTTCGGCATTAGTGCGCGACGCCCTGTTTAAGGTCGGCTTCCCGCCCTGCCCTGCCAACTACATGGCGTCTAATCCCATGTGGCGCCAACCGCTGAAATCGTGGAAGCGGTACGCCGCTAACTGGACTGCCACACCCACGCCAGAGGCCGTCCTCAATGCCGTAACCCTCTTCGACTTCAGGGCAATCTGTGGTGAAGATGGCCTCGCAGACGCCTTCAGAGTACACCTTCAGTCCCACATAGCGGACAACAGACTGCTGCTTGGCAAGGCGGCAAGCCTGGCCATTAAAAATGCCCCGCCTATCGGCTTTCTCAAGACCTTTGTCGTTGAAAAAAGCGGCGAACACAAAGACATGCTGAACCTGAAGGTCAAGGGAGTGTCGCCGATAGTTGACCTTGTCAGACTGTTTGCCCTTGAAAAAGGAGTAGGAACTACTCCCACGCTTAAACGCATAGCGGAGCTTGCGGATAAGCACAGCATAGTAAAACAATATGCCGAGGAGCTTGTCCACGCCTTTGAGTTTATAATGCTCCTGAGAATCCAGCACCAGTTTGAAAAGATAAGAAACTCCCTGCCGCCGGATAATTTTATCAGACCGGACAGACTAACAAATCTTCAGAAGAGAACTGTAAAGGAGGCATTTCAGATAATATCAAAGATTCAGGGCATGGTCATAGAGCGATACAGGGAGATGATATGGTAGCGTTTATAGACAGACTCCTCAACAACCGCAGGACGCGCCGTAACGCCACAATTGAATCGCTTGACGCAGTATCGCTTGACCTGGAGCTTACCGGCCTTGACGAAAAACGAGACGCTATCCTCTCCATAGGGGCAGTGAAAATGTCAGGCGGCAGGATTCTCCTCACAGACACCTTTTACAGGCTTGTCAATCCCAAAGTTCCCTTTCGCGGCCCAAGCGTTACTATTCACGGCATCACGCCGTCAGATGTTCAGGCCTCAGAGGGCATAGAAGAGGTGCTGCAGGAGTTAATAGACTTCTGTGGGGATCGCGTTATCATCGGGCACTGCGTGGAGATTGATTTGGCCTTTTTGGGCCGGGAAACCAAAAGACTCACCGGACGGCCGTTCAGAAACAAATCCATAGACACGCTGGCCGTCTATAAATGGCTTTCAGACAGACATTACCACTCAGATAGTATTCCTTTGGAAACAAACCCTTCACTTTATGAAATCGCTAAACATTTTGCCATACCCACGTCAGTCAGCCATAACGCCATAATGGACGCCTACATAACGGCCCAGCTTTTTCAGCGCTTTATTGCCGCCCTTGCCTGCTGCGGCGTAGAGCGAATTGGCGACTTGCTGAGGATTGGCAATCAAGGAGGTGCCATAAAATCAGGAGAATTCAGTAATTTCTAATTAGTACTACAGGCCAGCCCTGTATGCCGTAAAAATACAAAAGGAGGACGAGAAATGTCAACAAACAAAGCAGTCTTCAACTTTAAGGACGACAAAGATTTCATAAAGCTCTCAGGACAGAAATCCGCAGTGTCCATAGTTCTGACCATACTTGAACTATTCTTCTACTTCGGATTCATCGGCCTGATAGCCTTTAACAAGCCCTTTCTGTCATCCATGCTCACAGAACGTGTTCCCATAGGGATTCCCATAGCCGTGGGCGTCATAGTGATGTCGTGCGTATTGACCGGTATTTACGTATACTGGGCAAACAACACCTACGACACGCTGGTAAAGAAAGTAAGAGATAAGGTGGAGGGATAAGCAATGGCTCAGTCAATCATAGGACAGGTACATCCTGTTTCCATAGCGTTTTTCTTTCTGTTTGTACTATCTACGCTGTGTATCACATATTGGGCGGCGAAGCGCACGAGGACGACGAAGGAGTTTTACGCGGCGGGAAGGAGCATTACCGGGTTTCAGAACGGCCTGGCGCTGGCGGGGGACTATATGAGCGCCGCCTCGTTTTTGGGAATCGCCGGACTGGTCTCAACAAAGGGTTACGACGGCCTCATCTATTCAGTTGGCTGGCTCGTGGGCTGGCCGATAGTAATGTTTCTGATAGCCGAACCCCTTCGCAACCTCGGCAAATATACCTTTGCCGATGTTGTTTCCTACCGGCTCAAGCGTATGCCTATCAGGACATCGGCTGCCGCGGGGTCGCTCATTACGGTGCTCTTTTATCTGATTGCCCAGATGGTTGGGGCAGGCACGCTGATAAAGCTGATGTTTGGGCTTCCTTATGAGTGGGCCATACTCATAGTGGGATGTCTGATGATAGCCTATGTCC
The DNA here is from genome assembly GCA_015233685.1 of Nitrospirota bacterium. GTDB lineage: Bacteria > Nitrospirota > Thermodesulfovibrionia > Thermodesulfovibrionales > Magnetobacteriaceae > Magnetominusculus > Magnetominusculus dajiuhuensis. The sequence continues at coordinate 2,890 of JADFXF010000025.1, forward strand.
TTTTTGGCGGTATGCTGGCCACCACATGGGTGCAAATAATAAAGGCGGTCCTGTTGCTTGGGGGCGCTACGATACTGGTAATACTTACGCTGTCAAAGTTTGGGTTTAATTACGGGGAGCTTTTTGGCAGTGCGTCCAAAATGTACGGACCTGAGTTTCTGCAGCCCGGTGGACTTATAACAAGCCCCGTAGACGCGTTTTCTCTGGGACTTGCGCTGATGTTTGGCACAGCCGGCCTTCCTCACATACTCATGAGGTTTTATACCGTACCTGACGCTAAGCAGGCACGAAAATCGGTCTTCTACGCCACAGGCTTCATCGGGTATTTTTATATCCTGACGGTGACGATAGGCTTTGGTGCCGCGGTGCTGGTTGGAAAGAAGGTTATAATGGCCATAGACAAGGGCGGCAACATGGCGGCCCCTCTGCTGGCTGAGGCACTTGGCGGGCATGTGTTTCTCGGATTTTTGGCCGCTGTGGCGTTTGCCACAATACTTGCCGTAGTGGCGGGCTTAACACTGGCCGGGGCATCGGCGCTGTCTCACGACCTCTATGTGGGCGTAATAAAACGGGGGCAGGCCAACGAAAAGGACGAGGTGAGGGTTGCCAAAATGGCCACCATCGGGCTTGGCGTATCTGCCATGCTCCTGGGCATACTGTTTAAGGGGCAAAATGTGGCCTTCATGGTAGGGCTTGCCTTTGCTGTGGCAGCCAGCGCCAATTTCCCCGCCCTTGTCATGTCTATAATGTGGAAGAAATTCTCTACTAAGGGCGCTGTTGCCAGCATATGGACGGGTCTTATTCTGGCAGTCGGGCTTATTATCATAAGCCCGACGGTGTGGGTTGATGTATTCCACGTAAAGGAAAAGGCCGCCATAGAAAAGCAGATAAGCGAGGCCGAGACACAGTCAAAGGCTAAGATGGAAGAGTTAGAAAAGGCCGCCGCCGACCCTAAGGCGGTAACTGATGAGAAGGCCGCCTTTGCCGCAAAGAAAAAGGAGCTAACAGCTCAAATGCCGCAGGCCATATTTCCTCTTAAAAACCCAGGACTCATATCCATGGGTGCCGCCTTCTTAATAGGCATTCTGGTGTCGCTGATGAGCAGTGAGCCAGAGGCGCAGGAGAAATTCGAAAAGGAAAAACTTCGGGCCTATATTGGTATTGGTGCCGAGTAGCCTTATTTTCACATCGTAATTAGTTTTCACTTGTGTTGACAGGGAGAAGGATTAGCTAAACAGCCCTTCTCCCAAAAACAGAAAGGTGTCATTCCTTCCCCCGATGATGATAAAAAATAGTCGTTATAAAATATTCGGGTACGTTACAAATATGGATTGGTCAGCAGATAAGCTGATAAAGTGGGTTTATGTGAGATGGAGACTTGCCAAAATCTCTCAAAAAACCATAAATGATGCCTCAGCTCATTTTGATGTTGGATTCAGGACAATTCGCAGTATCGACAAAACCGTAAATCCGGTGATATACTAACTCTGTGCAAACGCTCGAAACAGACTTAGACCTGGTGGTTCAGTCAAAAATCATAGACGGTCTCCATGTCAATATCAAGGATATATTCGGGTAGCCTTATGTTTGACCGGCGAAGGCTGCGACTGCTGCCTCTCAATAGCAGGATACACGATATGAGTTCCGATGCGATAATGCCCCTGAGTGCGTGCGACGGCGGCAGGTTAATGCAGACCGCCAGCGATATCATAACCGCACGGCAGCGTTCATCCCCCGTGATTCTTATGATGGGTGCCCACGTCATTCGCAGCGGCACCCAGAGATACCTTATTGATATGATGGAAAATGGTTATATATCGTGCATCGCAGGCAACGGGGCTTCCGTCATACACGACTATGAACTGGCTCTGATTGGCGCTACCACAGAGGGTGTCTCGAAATATATCAAAGACGGCCAGTTTGGTTTGTGGAAAGAGACCGGCCAGATAAACGATATTATTAATGCCTCCTACGAAAATGATACAAAAATTGGACTTGGCGAGGCCATAGGCAGGGCAATCTCTGAGGGCGCTTTTGCGCATAAGGACATAAGCCTGCTTGCCGCAGCGTATAGGCTCAGGATTCCGGCAACTATACACGTTGGTATTGGTTATGATATAATCCATGAGCATCCGAACTGCGACGGGGCGGCAACCGGGGCGTTGTCATACAATGATTTCCTTAAATTTGTATCAGTAGTGGAGGGGCTTCAGGGTGGTGTGCTTATGAGCTTTGGAAGTGCTGTAATGGCGCCGGAGGTTTTCCTTAAAGCGCTCAGCATGGCGAGGAACGTGGCGTCACAGGAAAATCGCCAAATTGACAACTTCACCACAGTCGTCTTTGACATCCATGACATCACCGATACCAAAAATGAACCGCCTAAGGACTGCGCGACATATTATTTCAGGCCACTAAAGACGATACTTTTAAGGACAGTGGCCGACGGAGGCACGGGCCGTTACATCAAGGGCAGTCACAGGGATGCCATCCCCGCCCTTTGGAGTGCCCTGCGTGAATTGAGAAGCGCTGAACCATGAAAAAAATATATAGCTTAGAGGAACTCTCAAAGATATTGGAGACTTTGAAGGCCGACGGCAAACGCGTTGTCCACTGCCACGGCTGCTTTGATCTTATGCACCCCGGTCATATCAAACATTTCGAGGCGGCAAGACAAATGGGCGACTGCCTTGTCATCACCGTAACGCCAGATGTTTACGTAGATAAGGGAACTGGCAGGCCGGTGTTTAATGAGGCAATAAGGGCAGAGTGTCTGGCAGCCCTTGAGTGTGTTGACTATGTGGCCATAAATGAATGGCCTACCGCGGAGCAGACGCTGCGCCTCCTGCGCCCCGATATATACGTCAAAGGACAGGAATTCGAAAATTTCACTGACAAAACGGGAAAACTCCAGAAAGAGTACGAAGTCATAAAGGAAATCGGGGCGCAGATGAGTTTCACACACGAAATAGTATTCTCCTCTACTGAGCTTCTGAATAAATATTTCATACCCGCTATTAAAAAAACTCCTGATATTTATCCAGCGGATGTCGTAACATTTCTTAATAAATTCTCAGCAAAATATAAATTTGAGGACATAGAAAAATCAATTAATAAAATAAAGACAATGAAGATTCTGCTCATCGGCGACTGCATAATTGACGAGTACTATACATGCGAAACTATGGGCAAGTCGCCCAAGGCCCAGCTCCTCGTCAACAAGTACATCAACCATGAGGTTTTTAATGGCGGGGTCATGGCCATAGCAAACCATCTTGTCGGCATCTGCGATAATGTCCACATGATAACCGCGCTGGGGGCAGAAGATTCAAAGGAAGATTTTATCACCAATAATCTGAAATCAGCAATCAGGCCGAAATATTTTTATAGAAAAGACGGCCCCACAATAGTTAAAAGGCGATATATAAACAGCAATCAACGACAAAAGATCTTCGAGATAAACTACATCAACGACAACTACATAGACGATACCCTTAACCACCAGATAATCGGGCATATAAAATCTATTATCAATGAGTATGATTTAATAATGGTCTGTGACTTCGGGCACGGTCTTATTACTAAAGGGATAATCGCGGACATGGAGGAATTCTCCACTAAAGTCGCCGTAAACGTCCAGACAAACGGGGCAAATGCGGGCTATAATCTCATCACCAAATATAATCGCGTCAACTTCATCTGCCTCGACGAGTACGAGGCAAGGCTGGCCGTCCAGGACAAGTTCTCTGTGATTGACGATATTGCACGGGCTCTGATGTCTGAGGTATCTTTCAACCATCTGGTAATCACCCTCGGCGGACGGGGACTAATATACATAAACGGGCGTGGCGAGATAACGAAGGTACCGGCGTTTGCCACAAATATTGTGGATGTGGTAGGGGCAGGGGATGCCCTGTTTACTTATGCCGCCTCGTGCTTAGCAGTTGATATGCCCGCGGAGGCGGCGTCCTTTGTCGGCAATGTCGTCGGGGCGCTGGCCGTGCAAATCGTGGGAAATAAAAATCCGGTTGAAAAGTATGAAGTGCTTCAATTTATGAACAGGATGCTGCGCTGATGGAAACTATAAAACAATACATCGGCGACTTTAAGTTGCTGCTTGAAAAGATAGAGTGTAGCGACTTAAAAGGCGGCAGGATAGATTTTCCAGTGGCGATAGGCAGCGCGTGCGTGTTAATCAGGGCGCTGGTCGGCTCTGACCTGAAACTTATGTTTGTTGGTAACGGTGGAAGTGCCGCGATATGCAGCCATATGGCGACAGATTTCAGTAAGAACGGGGGGATTGCCGCCCTGGCCTTTAACGATGCCTCGATGCTGACGTGTATGGGGAATGATTTCGGATACGAATATGTGTTTGAAAAACCTGTTGAGCTGTTTGCCGCCAAAGGGGATTACCTTGTTGCGGTTAGCAGCTCAGGGCAGTCGAAAAACATATTAAACGCGGTCAGGGCGGCGAGGGCCAAAGACTGCGCCGTCATAACCCTCTCAGGATTCAACGCAGACAATCCATTAAGGGCAATGGGAGATCTAAACTTCTACGTGCCCGTTGCACACTACGGCTATGTCGAGGTAATTCACCAGTACATCTGCCACGCCATAATAGATAATTTGAGTGTGAATATCAATGCGCGATAGGCCGAATCTCCTGAACGACAAGGCTGAGGAGATACGACGCTCCATATTCAAAATGATATGCGACGGCGGCGGCGGGCATATCCCCGCCTCGCTGTCAATCGTTGAGATACTGGTTGCCCTGTATTATGAAGTCCTGAATGTTACGCCAGCGACCATCTGTGACCCCGGCAGGGACAGATTTATCCTCAGCAAGGGACATGCCTGCGTAACCCTCTACGCGGTGCTTGCAGACTTAGGATTTTTCGATAAATCAGCGCTTGACACGTTTGGCAGGCGCGGCTCAATACTGGGCGGGCACCCGGACATGCTTAAAATACCGGGCGTTGAGGCCTCAACCGGAGCGCTTGGGCATGGACTTCCCTTTGGCGCCGGGATTGCCATGGCCGCAAAGATGGACAACAGGGATTTTAAGGTCTTTGTCGTGATGGGAGACGGGGAGTGTCAGGAGGGTTCAGTGTGGGAGGCGGCGATGTTTGCGGCACAGCATAGGCTTGATAATCTCTGCGTAATAATTGACTACAACCGGCTTCAGGCGATGGATGAACTTGATAAAATAGTATCAGTAAGCCCACTTGCAGATAAATGGCGCGCATTCGGCTGGCAGGTAAAAGAGGCAGACGGGCACAATATTAAGAAGCTGGTTGATTTATGCACCGCCCTTCCCTTTCAGCCCAAAAAACCATCTATGATAATAGCAAACACTATAAAGGGCAAGGGTGTGTCGTTCATGGAAAACGAACCGATATGGCACTACAGGATGCCCAACGGGCAGGAGATGCGCGTGGCCTGTAATGAGCTGGGAATAGACCCTAAATGAGAAACGCATACATAGATGCCCTATATGAATTAGCGGGAAAGGACGAGAGAGTACTTGCCCTTGTGGCCGACAACGGTGCCATTGTCTATGATAAGTTTCGGGCGGCCTACCCCGGCAGGTTTATTAATTTCGGCATCGCCGAGGCCAACATGATAGGTGTGGCCGCCGGGCTTGCCTCATGCGGCAAGGTGCCTTTTACATACACGATAGCAAGTTTTCTGACAATGAGGGCGTTTGAGCAGATAAGAAATGACGTGTGTATGCAGCGCATGAACGTCAAACTCGTGGGCATTGGGGCCGGGTTCGTTTACAGCAATCTTGGGGCTACCCATCACGCCACTATTGATATGTCCATAATGAGGGCGCTGCCCGGGATGACGGTGTTTTCACCTTCCGGCCCTCTGGAGGCAAGGAAGATAACAAAAGAGGCCGCCCGCATTGACGGGCCGGTATATATACGCCTGTCAGTCGGCGGCTCCCCTGAGATATACGAAGCCGATTATGAATTTGAAACAGGCAAGGGCGTTATATTAAGAGATGGCCCGGAAACAGTAGATGCGGCAATATTCACAACCGGCGGCATTATCACCGAGGTGCTGAAGGCGCACGGCGAGTTGAGACACATGGGGATAAATGCGCGGGTCGTAAATGTTCATACTATTAAACCGATAGATAAAGATATTATAATAGCGTCAGCCGCTAAGACAAGGGTGGTCATCACAGTAGAAGAGCACAGCATTATCGGCGGCCTCGGCAGCGCCGTGGCGGAGGTTATAGCGGAAAACGGCATCGCAGCCAGATTTAAGCGTATCGGCCTGCAGGGTGTCTTCGCCGGGGGCTATGGGACATACGACGATATGAAGGAAATGAACGGCCTGTCAGCAAACGCAATAGTTAGTGAGACCATAGACTGCGTTAATATGAAATAAGCAAAAATAATTGTCATTCCGGACAACAGACTGTGTCATAATTATTTTTTACAAAATAAGTCGAAACATATAAAACATATGGTTATATGCCTATCACTGTATTGGCATTTCGACCTATGGCTTTTTTCTAATAACAAAAGTAGGTCAAAGATTGCATATTCTTTGGTCTGTCATTCCTGCGAAAGCAGGAATCCAGTTATTTTAAGCATGAAATAACATAATAATCAATGGAAACTCCGATGAATAATGTAATTTATTGAAAAATATCATCACACAGTGGCGCGGTGTTCCTGGATTCCTGCTTTCGCAGGAATGACAAATTTCTAAGCAACTCATTTGTCTACAACTTGGAATAACTTTTCGATAATAATTATCGATAATGCAATACGAATTATTCCACATAATTATGAAACAGTCTGGAAGGCAGAAATCTGCAATCCTGAATACATAATGGAGAAAACTTGATTTTGCCAATGAAAAAATATATCATACCCCGTAGTGCAACTGTGTTGTCTTAAATAAATTTTAAAAAGGAGACCCCCATGCTAATACGAAGTTTTGTCGCCGCCCTGCTGAGCCTCTTGTGTTTAACAGCGTATGCCGAGCAAATGACCTTAACCGGGCCTGATGGAGTCAAATACTCCGGCGAGTTTAAAAATGGCGTACCAAACGGCCAGGGCACGGCGGTCAGACCCGATGGTGGGAAGTATGTCGGCAATTTTAAAGACGGTAAGCCAAACGGCCAGGGCACTACTACCGGGCCAGATGGACTTTCGTACACCGGCGAGTTTAAAGATGGCGTACCAAACGGCCAGGGCACCGCAATCGTGCCTGACGGCGGGAAATACATCGGCAACTTTAAAGACGGCAAACCAAACGGCCAGGGCACTATGACTTACACGGACGGCGGGAAATATACCGGTGAATTTAAAGACGGCAAGCCAAACGGCCAGGGCACTGCCACCGCGCCAGACGGCGGGACTTACGTCGGTGAGTTTAAAGATGGCAAACAGGACGGCCAGGGCACTACTACCAGCCCGAACGGCAGGACACAAACCGGAAGATATGAGGGCGGCAAGTTCGTCGGACGCTGAAAATTTTAATCAATATTATTGCCGTCATATACCATATATGTGAAAGTAACAATTGAGTTTTCTGGGGTGTTGATATTCTTGGAAAGGACAAGCACAGTATATACGTAACAGTAGGTACAGGCGTTACAGTTACACGCACCAGGGGCCGTTACCGCCCCTATAATGGCTTGTGTATTTATTATTTTCGTATAGACCGTGTAGGCCGGGGAATTTGTCCGAGCGTCATTGTATGTGGTTGTCACATCAGGGTCTACCGCGGCGTTAGTACTGGTGGCGTTGGCGTATGTGTCGCATGTCCCTCCCCATTGATAATATGTCGTTCCCGAACCACCGACGCATTGTGTGCCCGTGGCAGGGGCGCTTAGACACGTAGCCGTATTGAGCTTTGTGGCAAGGCAACTGGGATAAGTGGTCGAGACTGTGCCGTAATCAGGGGTGGTGCTGCTCATAGAATTCTTCAACAAACTCATAGCCACATCCGACGCCCCTCTGGCGGCAGATATCGTGCTGGTGTAACGCTGATATCCCCCCGCAATCTTCGTGCCAATTGTAGCCATAAACAGCATGGCACCGCTTAATGCCAGGGCAACCATAGCAAGAACCATCGTTATTACGAGAATAAAACCCCTTTCATCAAATTTCGGTACCTTCTTTGGAGAAAATTTTATTATCATTCGTAGTTTCCTCCTAAAGAGTTTAATTTTACGTTTATCTTCTGCAGCTTCCATCTGTAATTGGCATAGTTGGCCAGTGTCGTAAGATCATAGGTCTTGAGAGTTATATCGCTGTCGCCTATGGCTATCGAATTGTTGCCGTACGTAAAAGTCGGGTCATTTTTCCCTTCATGGGTAAGGACAAAAACCTTTACCTGTTTCAGATATCTTCTTATGCTTTGCGCATTATTTAAATAAGTGGTAGTCAGATGGCATGGGTCGTTGGTGCAACCTGCGTCGCTGGTAGAGTTACACGGGGTCAAACTTGCCGTGTTTGAAGTCAGATTTGTAAACCTGCACCATGTCAGGGTACCTGTGCAGCCAGTACCAAGGGTGTCGGCACAGCCGGTGTCTATGCCGAGGGCTACCTGAAAATCTATGACGCAGTCCATGATGGGCTGTTCCACCCTCTGGCCGTTTGAGTGGGACAGGACAGCTCTATAGAGGGTATATCCGGCGGGGTGGCATTGCAGGGGATAGGGATGTGGTGCAGATGTCCCACCCCTCTGGATATAGTAATCAACGCGGTTAAAAGGCATTCGAAGGTTGGTCGTTGAATTTACCCCGTATATGACATAGAAACTCCCGGCTGCAGGGGTTGTTGGCAGATACGTGGTCGTTGCACTTGCCGTGCCGCCTGTTGCAAGGCCATACTGAAAATTGGCACCGTTGCTGACCAATTGGCGTGTGGAGGTCACCGCTATTGCCCTATCGGATGGAGTGGTTGTAGCAAGGTCCCAGGTTGAATCGTTCCATTTGATGTAGTGGCTGGAGGCGTCAAGCATTGTCCATTTCCTGGTAACCGCCGTCCTGTCGGCTGTTATGGACTTGACGACTAAGACGTCTGAACCATTGCTGGAGGACGGCGTGGGGTTAGTGTTATGGTCAAGGACTATCGGGCGCGGCTCGCAACTGCTTGTAGAGTCGTTGAAGTCAGTAGCAGGGTTAGGCGTATATTGATTGGGTGTGAAGTTAGCGCTGCCGGTTGGGGTGTAGCCGGTTGGGTATTCGCTGTAGGCCGTAATGGTTGAACATGCCCCGCCTCCGGTGCCTTCTGGTAGCCCGTAACCCGCTGATTCGAGGTCGTATCTTAATAACTCCAGGCCAAGGACGTCTTCTATCTGTGATTCAGCGGTCTTGGTTTGAATCTTGAAGGAGCTTGTCAACGTGGTAAAGGACGCAAAAATCGCCCCCATCATAATAGAGACAATCAACATTGACACGAGAAGCTCAGCGATTGTGAACCCCGCGCTGCCGCCCGCTATTTTCCTCAACAATGCAATCCTCATAATCACCCTACCAATGGACTTATTATAGTTTCGACATTGTACGAACCTGTGTATGTCATGCCGTTAAAGCAACTATACCCCGTTGGGTCGTTGGCGGTTGCGTTTGTCTCGCCAAGCTGCCATATGACAGAGACGCTGACTTCCACGCTGTTGCCCCTGGGAGTGACATATCTGCATAAATTAAACGTAATATCCCTGTTGTTAAAATGCCTGATGATTGCAACTGGCGTAGTGGTTGACAGGATGATAGTATTTAAGGCAGTTGATGGCCTGACGAGGCGCGTCTGATTGTCTATGTCCTGCTGGCCTATCTTGACGGCCTCTTCTCTGACGTCATTTTTCAGGTTTATCGCGTTTACGTAAATCATCGTCTGAATCATCCCAAGCACCACGACCATCAGAATCAACATCGAGACCATTGCCTCAACAAGGGTAAAGCCCTCGCCGTTGGAAATCGTGCCGCCTGAAATAACACCCTTATTTAAGGACACATTCGCCACTGTCATACACTCCATTTTGGTTTGCGTCACACCACTTTCCCATTTTTATAAAATTCACCGTCAGGACAAGACAGGAGGACTCTGGATAAGAGGCGTCACTGCAATTTGTTGACATATCCGCCATCCTGCAGCAGCTCGTAGCCGCGGCGGATGTACAGGCCGTGTTCTCGTATGCACCACTGCAGTTAGACACTGAACCGGCATCGCAGCCAGGGCATGGCGCATATATCTCTATTTGGTTGGCGGTTGACAAAAAGCCCTTGCTGTCATAGGTTATGTCCGTAATCGCGTTTAACACCGTCAGTGGGGCAAGCTGTGACAGCGTAGTAGTTCTCACTGTGCCAAAACCGCCAGTGTCTGTAATAGAACCGTCACTGTTGTTGTCAGAACGCAGCGCATAGCTTGAGAAGCTGAAATTGGCGGTGGCAGAGCCAGTCAAAAAAACCCCAAACGCGTTCTTTTGCGACATAGCGTCAGCCCGCATCTCTGACAGGTCAGAGTACATCTGTTTTACCGACGCCTCGGAGTTGCTCTTCGCCTTCTGCCCTGCCATCTGATACACAATCAACCCCGCAATCACCCCCATAATCGCCACAACCACCATGACTTCCACCAGGGTGAAGCCTCTATTATCATTATTAGTAATCATAAGTTATCCTCGTCACCTCTCCATCCAATTCAGTACCTTCCCAAACGCGCTGGAAGACGGCGCAGTGTAAGGGGTGCTCGATTCCGGGGCTATTCCAGGCATCCAGGTTGTCACTGCCCCCATGGCATTACTCTGCAGTGACGATTGGTTAGTATCGCTTGAGCCTAACGTATGGAATCCCGTTTTTACGGAAATCTTGGATATGGCGCTTGTAGAAAGCTGCATAAACAATGTCCCCTGCAAAGCTGACACGGGGATTGTATAGCCTGTGCAGTTATCCAGGGCCGACCCTGGAGCCGCCGCCGTTGCACAGTTAAAGACCCATTCCCTTGACCTGCCTCCAAAAGAACACACATCCGACGTAGGCTGAGTAGTGGTAAAGAAGATCATATTAGAGGTAAACACAGGGTCAGATATATCACGCTCTCCTAAATATGATATGCTGTTGACAGTCTCCTGGGCGTCAAGGGGGACAGTCCATGAAGGCTTTTTGGAAGTGCCGGTAAGCGCATTACACGTATTGGGCACGGTGGAGTTCGAAAGCTGTGTTACGGTAGTATTGTCACAGCACCCGTTCTGATCACAGGTAAATGGAGAGCCGTAGAGAAAGTCTCCCGAAAGTACAGTTCCGCTGCCGTTAACTACATTGTACGAATCCAGCGAGGTGAAGTATTTCCCAGTCCCCGCGTACACATAGTATTGGCTAAAGCATTTATCAATCTCCACCTTGCTCGTAACAGGGCCGTACAGGTTGAAGTTGCTCGTGTTGTAACCCCAGCAGTTTGACCAATTGCCGCTTGGGCACGCGTTTCCACTACATGCCGCGGAGGAGGTTGTAGGGGGGGTTGACGAGCCGGTATAAACTGACATAAGCCCGCCTGAGACATTGCTCCATGTATTGTCTGTGGCCGAGGAGTAGCCAAATACGACCCAGTCGGTATTGCCGTCGCCATTAACGTCAAGCCCAGTGGTAAATAATCTGCCTCCGTAGGCGCGTGCAATTCCTGTGTCGTACTTATATACGCCGCCGCTGCTGCCCGTAGCGGTGGAGTTTATTGTGAAGTCATTGTTTAAGGCCAATGTAAAAGTCTGTAAATCCTGATATGAGCGGCCGGTATATGTCTGCGGCCCTGAGAGAAACATGACCATCAAATGCCCACCCCTGTTAATGACAGCCGGGCCGGAGTACGAAAACCCCAGTTGGGGATGGGAAAATTCCCACAGCAAGGTCGGCGATGTAGGATTAGTAACGTCAAGGGCATAGTACGAGGACAGGCCCACACAGGCGCTCATCGGCGACGTAGCGTCGGTACGATTAGCGGTGGAACACGTATCACTTGGAGGGGTATATACGTCTGTGTTCGCGGGACAGGTACCGCTGCCGCATCCACATCCCCCGCCCAGACGCATCCCGCCTATCAGGACTACCTTCTGAGCGGACGCGCCCGTTGGTGTGTAGGTATATACATAGGGCTTGAGGTCATTAAAATAGAGGTGGCAGCCTGAGTTTGGCGAATAGGAAGGGTCTGCCAGGTAGCGCAGATAGGGCAGAGAGTTCCTCGGAATGAACCCCCATAATTCGCCGCCCAGGCCTGAGCCGCTTAATTGCTCTATCTCACCGGCACCGAGGCCGCTGGTAGAGAGTTTTCCAGCCTTAAAGGCATGGAGCATCCCATCGTTGGCACCCACGTAGGCCACCCAGTAGTCGGCGTTGCCGTTACTGGACGACGGTGTGTATTGCTGTAAAAAAGGAGTCGAGTAAACGATGTCACCCAGCTTCCATACGTTGAGAGCACTAAAGCCCTGATTTGCCGTAGTCCTGTTTCTAAGTCCCGCCTTGTCAATCCCGCGGGTATAGTTTATTATATCGTTCACGGTAGCCGTCCCAACCATTGTGGTGCCCATGTATGAGCTGAACTGGCTCGCGTTTGTCGTATTGAACAGTGCGAGGCCGCTGCTGCCGTTTCCATATATCGTCCTCACAGAGGCATTGTCATGGTACAAATCATAAAAATTACCAGTGTAACTCGTAGTCGTGCTGTTATAACTTGAGGGGTCGCGGCTGTTTCCACCGGCCTCCCAAATAGTGTTGAGGGTATCGAAGGTCTCGGTAGATGGCGTCAGTGAGGTCAGAGTACCGGAGCCGGTTGTGTCGCTGTATAACTGTATGATGGGGTTGTTGTTCACAACCGAAAAGTTGATGACATCGTCGTTTGTGAGATTTAACTTGAAGTCGTTTACTGTGTCTTCCCTGATTTCCTGTACTGAGCTGGTGTTGTAAAACCAGAGATTATTGAGATAGCCAACCCAAGAAATCTCGGTGTTGCCGGTAAAGTACTTGTTTGGGTAAAACAGTACCTGCATTATATTGGCACCGGCCTGTGTCCTCTGAGAAAGAACCGTCGCGGCGGTGCCGGAGGATGTCTGCTTGAGAATCTTAAGGAAGGCCGTTTCAAGCTGCGTCTCAAGCGTAGAGGGGTTTGTCACCAGATAGTAATTGTCTGGAACGCCCGTGCCGTTGACGCCGGTTGTCCATTCAGTTGTATTGTCGGGCATATTGTTGCCGTTGCTGTCTGTGAAACCACCCCATTTGGCGGCATACCAGAGCGGGTCGTTCAGAAGCTTAACAGTGGAGGCAGAGGTATTAACGGTATGGGTTAAAGAACCTATATTGGCGTTGTTAGTGGGGGGAGTGCCTGAGGCAGACGGAACTGTCGTGAAGTTAACGCCGCAGTTCCCACTAGCAAGCAGGCCGGTATTTGGAGTAACAGAGCTGCTGTTACAGTTCGTGGCAAGGTAGTGGGGGCCGTCGGTGGTTGTGCCGCTTACTATATAACCCATGTTCATATTAAAGGGCGTGGAACTGCCGGTCATAGTGGTTGAAAAAGTAACAGTGGGAGGATTTGCCGCGTTATTAGCGGTAATGTACAAACAACCGTCGGCGTCCATGTCGTAGTCTCCTCCCTGAGGCGAATCCTCCCATGTGATGAAGTAACGGCCTAGTACGGTGCCGGAAGGAGGGCTTGTACAGATGGTGGCGTTGCCGTCAATGATAAAATTGACCAGCGTACAGGGATTGCCATTGGAGCTGTTGTAGCATGCAGGAATGAAATTAACGCTGTATTGGTTAGACGAGCCCACCTTATGAGTCAAATTCGGAAGTGTCGTGCTCATGGCTATGGAATAAGTAGTAACGTTCTGGGTAACGTTGTCACCAGTGATGGCGTTATTAGGGGTATTGCTGCTGCTTCTCAGATCGTTGATATGTGCCCAGTAGGCAAGGCCGGCAAGGTAATAAGAACTCTGTGAGTTCGGCGCGGTAGGGCAGACCCCCCTTATAGACGACAACGAGCTTACGCTCTTGCTTGTACACATATTGGTTGTGACGCCGCTTATCGTATCTTGCGTCGAGCCGGACTGGCCTATAAAGTAATTCCCCGATACATTCTCTCCTCCGTTAGCGCTTCCTCCTACTATGTCGGTCTGTGTAGCCACGTTAAGAAGGGAACCGTTGACTCCTATATCAGCCGTCAACCCGCTTCCAAAATTGCTGTTTACTCCGGGAAGCTGGTCAGAGTCAAAACTTGGGGCCACATCGCTTATGACCATGATAAACGGCTTGGCACAGTATGGGTATGTCGCGTATGGGTCCTGCCACGTCACCGGAGTAAGCCCGGCGACAATAGAGCTGTCGTCTGTGCTGAAGGCCGATGTAGCCGTGGTCTTCCCCATAAAGTACCTCAGGGATTCATAATATATCTCGCTTATGGGGTTTCCCCAGTTAGTACAGGTGCCGCCCGAACTCTCGGTAAAGCTCTGGTTTCCCCATGAGCAGCTATCAGTAGAGTTATACGTGCCGTCGCTCCAACCTGAGCCATAGTTGTACCTGTATATCTTTAACTTGTTCAGCGTGTCGATAATTCCGGGTAGTCCATCACTTGAAACGCAGGCCGTGTTAGCTACGCCACTGCTGTTTATACAAAATGTCCCATCGGTGGTATAGTTTATTTCATCTGTAATCGGGCTGATGTTTTTGCGCAGTACCCCGCCGGATTTATTCTTTATCCAACTGCCGGTCATAAGTCCGAAATACATTTTCGAACTCTCGCCGTATGCCTGTAATAAACCAATGGGCTTATAATTGCCGCTTGGGTACAACTGGCATCTTTCCGAACCGAGCAAGGTCGAAACGCAGACCTGCACTTTCACAATATAGTCCATGTATCCACCGGTAGCCGCAGGGGGACGCCTTAATTCCCATTGAGAGCCGTTGTTATATTCTCCAGCCCTCGCGCACTGCCACCTTTCGTTAGACGCCCAGTACGGCCATGAACCACTTGCAACCCGCATGGCGGGGGGATTTGCCGGGTCGGCGACTGTCGTATTACAGACAGTAACACTGGCGGTGTTCGCCAAAGGTGTCAACTGATTTATCGTAGGGTCCCCTGTGCCGGGGGTATATACCTTTGCCCAGCTATGGGCGTCCTGCGGGAGAAATTGTCTTTGCAGTATCGTCGAAGTCGCTGTGTCGGTAGACCTGTATCCTCCATAGAGCACCTTTCTGAGGACATCCATTCGCGACATTGTTGCCCAATTTAGAAAATTCCCGCTCCATGTGCTGCCGTTGCATGTAGCCGGAGATGTGGTTGACACATAGGAAGGTGCGAAATAGTAAGCCGAATTCGTATACGAACTAGTCGTAGATGAGTATGTATAACACTTAGTGGAATCAAAATAGCCGTAATATGTAATGGCTCCCGAGTACTGCGTCTCAACCGTTCCATCGTTGTTGAGGTCAGTGTAGTCGTTGTAGGCCTTATAGCTGTTTTTGTGGTCTTTTGATATGTCAAGCATAAGAAGAGGAGGGACACTCGCGCCCATAAAAGGAGGGGTAGAGGTGCCGTTACAATAATTGGACATGGACGAGTTGGTGGCGGAGATAGATGTGGTGGTAGTGGAGGTTGTCGAAGATGTAGTGGAGGTCGAGGTCGAGGTCGTCGCCGCCGAGGTCGTAGTCGTCGTTGCCATGGTAGTAGTCGTTGTTGCCGCGCTGTTAAACACGGCAGTGATACAATAAGAATTGCTATTGGAATATATGTTATGACAGGTCGTGCCCGTTCCACTACAGCCATTCCACTGGCAAGTCCCGGCATCACAGTTATTTGATGTTCCGCTGCAAGCCGTCCAGCCTCCGAAAGTACTGCCTGAGTTCGTCGTTTCGGTAAGGGTTACATCAGTGACACCGCTGCTTCCTGAGTACTGAAAGCAGTAGGCGCTAGTAGTGTTGCCAGCGCAACAGGATGTACACTTAGTGCAGCTAGACTCGGCACCAGATTGACTACCATTATTCATAGTTTGGGCTACACTGCCGCCGCCAGCCCCAGTCTTACACACATCCACCGTCCAGTGAGCCTCGGCAGGGTGTGCCGCGAATAACAAAAACGCTGTCAAAAACAACAGACTTGCCAGATAGAGCACTCTTTTAAAATTGTTTATACTGCGGCAGGATACTCTGTGTGTATGTCTTTTTGTCGTTGTAAGCATATTCAATCCCTCTCTGTTGTGTGGTATTTATCTATAATGTCTTCCCTCAACGATTTACATTCTTATCGTACAACTTTTAACCTTCGCCATGCTATCATGTATAACTATTATACTCAATTTCTATTATGCAAGGATTCAACTGTTTTGTCAAGTGTTTTTTTTTGAGAAATTTTTGAGAATTGAAATTTGCATATTTGGTTTAACCTATGGCAACATATTGAAATGACGCCGGTGTTGAGACTATCAATAGTTATTCCCGCCCTGAACGAAGAACGAACCATAGGCCGCGTTATTGATGGATGCCGGAAGTATGGCGGTGACATCCTTGTGGTCAACGGTCCTTCGGCGGATAACACGGCACAGACGGCAATCGAACATGGCGCGAGGGTCATACAGGACAATGGCAAGGGCAAGGGCGCGGCATTAAGAGAGGCAATTAAGCAGGTCACAGGCGAGCTGATCGTATTCATAGACGCGGACGGCTCTCACGACCCCGACGACATTCCCCGCCTGATAGAGCCGATTCTAAACGGTGAGGCTGACCACGTTACGGGTTCGCGCCTTTTAGGCGGCTCCAGTGAACTGCACGGCGGGTTTGACGAGTTTTTCAGGCTGATGGGAAGCGCCTTTATTACGGCCTGCATAAACTGGCGTTACAGGGTAAGAATCAGTGACTCCCAAAACGGTTTCAGGGCAATAAGAACTGACGTGGCAAGGAAACTCGCCCTTACGGAAAATATCACTACCATTGAGCAGGAGATGATCATGAAGACCATAAAGCGCGGGTTTAAGCTGGTTGAAATCCCCGCCCACGAGTACATGCGGAAGGCCGGCGTATCGAAAATACGGCTGACGAAGGTGTGGTTCAGGTATATATATTCTTTGGTTAAATATTTGATATAGTAGTTTTTTTCCGCGAAATTTGCTCCAGTAAAAAGAATTGCGGGTGTAAGTTTCTAATGCGTTTGCCCTGAAGCCATACGCTTTATCCTCCTCTAAATGTTATAATAGCGTCATGTCCAGGCGATATGACAAAGTAATCAAGGAAATCCTGAAGGATGTCGTGGATACCCTGATAACGAAAGTGATCGGGTTGAAAATTGTGAAATCCACCGCGATAGAGACAAAACTTCAGATTACCAACGAACGTGAAGCCGATTTTATTTTAAGGGTAGAATTTGAAGATGGCTCTATTTCTCTGCTGCATATTGAATTTCAGGCGACAAACTATGCCAATATGGTTTATAGGGAACTGCGGTATTGGCTATATCTGACGGAAGTACATGGAATACACCCGATGCAATACGTGTTTTATATAGGTAACGAACCGCTTGCCATGAAAGACAGCCTTTCAACAGAGAGTACGACCCATAAATATCATTTAATAGACATAAAGGATGTTGATTGTGAAAAATTTTTGTATTCGGATAAACCTGAAGAGGTAATCATATCTATCTTGTGCAATTATCAGCAGAAAGGTGTTAAAACATTTATAACAGAGATACTTACACGCTTGAAGGAGTTGGTGCCGGAAGAGACACTCAGGGGCAAGTACATAAGACAGGTGGAAGTCCTGTCTCAGTTAAGGAATTTGCAGGACGAA
The DNA here is from genome assembly GCA_015233685.1 of Nitrospirota bacterium. Classification (GTDB taxonomy): domain Bacteria; phylum Nitrospirota; class Thermodesulfovibrionia; order Thermodesulfovibrionales; family Magnetobacteriaceae; genus Magnetominusculus; species Magnetominusculus dajiuhuensis. The sequence goes on from JADFXF010000025.1 coordinate 20,678, forward strand.
GTCTGTAAGGAGGCGGAGGTTATGGCATTAGTATATGATTTAGAGAAAGATGTGAGGTTTAGGCAGGGGCGTGAGCGGGGGATGGTTGAAGGTGAACAGAGAGGTGAACAGAGGGGTGAACAGAGGGGTGAACAGAGAGGCAAAATGGAGGGATTACTTGAGGGCATAGAGTTAGGACTTGAACTCAAATATGGTGCAGCGGGACTTGAGTTAATGAATATGGTTCGGATTATATCTACTGTGGATAAATTGGAGGAGTTCAAAAATCTTATCAGGAAGGCCGGGTCAGTGGATGAGTTGAAGGGATTTTTGGGGAATAGCATATAGAACGAAATGAGCTTGTCGAAGGATTTCCGATTTATTGGCAACGGGTGCAAATCCCTATAACGGAGCCAAACAAATGAAAATATTACTCCTTAACCCCCCCGCCCCGCGCGGGGAGAAATTCACACGCGAGGGGCGCTGCACCCAGCAGAGCGCCATCTGGACTACGCTCTGGCCGCCCATATCCTTGGTGTACATCGGTACGCTGCTGAGAGATAATGGCCATGAGGTAAGAGTTATAGACTGCCCGGCTCAGGATATAGACATCAAAGATGTCACCCATATAATCAGGGCATACTCTCCTGAGGCGGTCATCTGGAGCGTGGCAACGCCGTCCATCACCGGAGATTTAAACCTCTCCTCTGTGGTAAAGCAACTGAACCCCGCCGTTTATACAATCGTCTTAGGAACTCATGTTACTGTACTTGATGAGACGTCGCTTGAGCAGTCGCCCTCTTTAGACATCGTCGTCAGAAACGAACCTGAAATTACGATTATGGAGACGGTAACCGCCCTTCAAAGGCCTGGCGGGCTATCAAATTTAACATCCATGCCCGGAATAACCTTCAGAGACGCCGAAGGTAAGATTGCGCGTAACACGGCAAGGGAGTTCATAGCGGACATTGACGCCCTACCCTTTCCTGACTGGGGACTTATTGACGTCAACGCATACAGGCTTCCTCTAAGCAACAGGCAGTTTCTCATGGTGATGCCTCAGCGGGGGTGTCATTTCCCGTGTACCTTTTGTACGAGTAGTACCTACTACGGCAGGAAGTTGAGAGTAAGAAAGGTTGAGGCGATAGTGAAGGAAATCAAAGAGGCAATTGAGCGGTTTAAAATACGGGATTTCTTCTTTTGGGCTGAGACCTTTACGGCCAATCCCTCTTTTGTCAGGTCGCTCTGTACTGCCATCATCGCCAATAATTTAGACATCTCATGGGTCTGCAACAGCAGAATTGACACTGTGGATGGGGAACTATTATACTTGATGAACAAAGCCGGATGCTGGATGGTCAGCTATGGAATCGAATCCTTTGACCCGAACATACTAAAAGGGGTAAGAAAAGACATAGAGGTGAGCCGTGCTAATCAGGTTATATCGCTGAGCCGGGAGGCGGGGATGCTGGTCTCCGCGCATGTGATTTTCGGCCTGCCTTACGAAACCCCCGCCACAGCGCGGCAGACCATGAGGCGTGTGCTGGATCTGGAGCTGGATTTTGCCCAATTCTACTGCGCCGTGCCTTTTCCCGGCTCTGCCCTGTATGAACAGGCCATAAGTGAGGGGTGGTTAGATAATATCGCCGCCCTTGATTTCACCCAATTTCGGCAGGAACAGGCGGTGATGTCTCTGGATACAATTACCCGGGCTGAGGTTGAGGCAGTAAGGGCGCAGGCGGTGAGGGAGTTTTATTTGAGGCCCAGGATTATACTCGGCATTTTGAGGCTGACAAGCCTTCGCCATATTGCTAAAACCATCCTTTCCGCGTTTAAATTTTTCAGAGCCGCGAACTAAGATGCGCATACTTGGCATATGGGACGGGCATGACGCGGGGGCGGCGGTAGTGGGCGACGGCGGCATTGAGTTTGCCATAAACGAAGAGAGGCTATCGCGGCGTAAGCTCGATGTGGGATTTCCTATCCTTTCAATTGCGGCCTGTTTAAAATATCTTAATTTAGACACTGGAGATATTGACTACGTAAGCAGCTCCACTACGGACTTCGCCAAGACGCTAACGCGGGCATTGCCTTCCCTCAAGGAACAATATTATAGGATACGAAGGCGTAAGGTGGAACAAGGTAAATTCTCTGCCATCAAAAAAAAGGCAAAATATCTGCTTACCGAAATAGCCCCGTCCAGGGCAACGCTGCTTGCCAGCAACCTGCTGCTTAAACGAAACTTGATTGCTATGGGATTCAGGAGGGACATTGCCCTTCTGCACTTTGACCACCACTTTTGCCACGCCACGGCGGCGGCCTTTTGCTCCGGGTTCAGCAGATGCCTCGTCCTTACCCTTGACGGTATTGGGGATGGCCTCTCAGGGAGCGTCAGCGTGTTTGAGGATGGCCTGCTTAACCGAATCGGGGCTATCAGCGGAAGGGATTCGTTTGGAATATTCTTTGAGCACGTTACAAATCTCCTGAACATGCGGGAACTCGAAGACGAGGGCAAGGTAATGGCCCTTGCCGACTATGCCTATCCCGTTTCTGACGATGACAACCCACTGATGGATTTCTTTCGGGTCAGTGGAATTGGCGTACGCGCAACGTACGGCTCTTTGGATATGTATGAGAAATTAAAGCAGGTCCTCTGGCGCTATCCCTCTGAACAGTTTGCCTTTATGGCGCAGAGGACGCTTGAGGTGAAGGTCATAGAGCTGATAAGAAACGCCCTTGAGGTTACGGGTTGCGATAAGGTGGCGCTGTCTGGCGGGGTTTTCTCCAACATAAAGGTCAACATGCTTGTGGATGAGCTTGAGGAGGTGGGAGGCTGCTTCATCTTTCCCCACATGGGAGACGGCGGCCTTGCCCTTGGGGCGGCCATGGCGGCTAACTATAAATTGAATAATATTGCAAGGTATGACTTTAAAGACGTGTTCTTTGGGCCGCAGTTCAGCAACTCCAACATCGTTGACGCTTTGAATAAGAACGGCCTGAAATACACGAAGTATGAAAACATTGATGACCTGATTCGCGAGGTGGCCGGGTTGATTGCCGACGGGCAGATAGTCTTCTGGTTTCAGGGGGCAATGGAGTACGGCCCGCGGGCGCTTGGCAACAGGAGCATTATAGCGGCGCCAAACTCCGAGGATATTAAGAACCACCTGAACATGAGGCTGAAGATGCGGGTCTGGTATCAGCCCTTTTGCCCTTCCATCCTGCAAGAGGATCTTAATTACTTCACAGAGCTATCTCCCGCGTCGTCCTACGACAGATATATGACCAGAGGCTACAGGGTGAGGCCGGGCGTGGCGTCAGAAATAAGAGGCGTAATAAGCCTCGCAGGTACATGCCGACCACAAGTGGTCAGCGAAGGAGACGGGCTGTTTTATAAGCTCCTCGTTGAGGTAAAAAAACTGCTCGGCCGGGGGGTTGTCCTCAATACGAGTTTTAATCTGCACGGCGACCCGCTTGTCTGCACCCCGGAGGACGCGGCCAGGACATTCATCGCCACAAAAAACGAATATATGGCCATAGGAAACTACATGGTGCAAAGGGCGTCGGGGCAGTGAACATCAAAAACAAAAAAAAGATTTGGTTTATCGCGGCCTTCGCGGTTATGGCGGCCAGCGCGGCCTTTTTTTATTATATTGCCAAACTTGACGCCGACGCCGCCAGGGTGCGTCTCATAAGGTTGATTCCCATTTGGCTTGAAGTCAACTTCGCCCTGATTCTGATTGCCGTCGCGGTTAATTTTAAAACCCTTTTTTCTGTTTTTACAGCAATGCAAAGGCGGCAGAAGTACTATCTGGCCGCGATTGTATTGCTGGCCTTTATCGCCGCATTTTTTGCCGCCCCGCGGGTGCACCGGATTTTTTATGACGAGAACATCTACCTGAACATAGGGCAGAACATAGGCTATATGGGCAGGGCAAGCATGTGCAACGACGGCGACAACACCTACGGGGTGTATAAGTGTACAACCGACGAATTTAATAAACAGCCATACGCCTATCCATTTATTCTGGGGTTGGTGTTCAGATTTACGGGCAGCTCCGAGGGGGCGGGCTTTGTGTTAAACAACCTGTTTTTCTGTATGTCGGCGGTGGTAGTGTTTCTGATAGGCTATAATTTATTTCGGGATGTTACGGCTGCCCTGTTTTCGTCATTAATATATTGCCTGATTCCACATAATATCATATGGGGCAATACGACCGCCGTTGAGCCTGCATCGGCTTTGTTTGCCGGTATTGCCGTACTGTCTATGCTGTATTTCATCAGGGAAAAGACGATATCGGCACTTTTTTTGCTTTCGGTTGTACTACCGTTTTCCCTACAGTTCAGGTTTGAGTCAGTGCTGATATTGCCGGTATTGCTTCTGGCGATATTGCTTTATGACAGGAAAATACTGAGGGGTGAGGCGTTTTATTTGTTTATGATGTTGTCCTTAGTGCTGGCCCTTGCCCATATGCTTCAGTTGTATACGGTAAGAGGTGACAGTTGGGGGGCAAGCGGCAACAAGATGTCGCTTTCATTTATGTGGAATAATTTAAAGAGCAATGGCATGTTCTATCTGGACAACAAGAGGTTTCCCACGATGTTTACCGTGCTATTTGCTCTTGGGATATCTTATAAATTAGATTTTCATAGAGAGAGGGTTATACTTTTAACGTGGTTTCTTTTGCTCTGGGGGGTGTTTCTGACTTTCTACGCGGGCAGCTACGACTATGGGCAGGATGTCCGGTACTCCATAGTGTCATACATGCCGCTGTCACTGCTGGCTGGACTGGGGTTGTACCGGGTGGTGGGCGGTTTTAGAGATACCAGACTTTCCCGATATACGGCGGCAACGGCCGCGGTTATACTATTTCTCGCCTTCTCTGCCCACCTGCCATATATAAGGGCGGAGGGAGAGGACGCGTGGGAGTGCAGGGTTGACTATGTAGAGGCAAAAAAGATGCTCTCGTCGGTGGATAAGGAAAACTCCATAATCCTTACACATAATCCTGGCATGTTTTTACTCTGGGGTGCCAACGCCGCGCAGACCTCAACCGCCACTTATACCCCTGACAGGATGAACTATTTTTTCAACCGGTACGGCCAGAATGTCTATTTCCACTATAACTACTGGTGCAATGTGGACAACCCTGTTCAAAAGAAGTTCTGTCAGGCGATGCTCGACGCGTACGACTGCGAGCAGATTACCTACCACACAGAACAAAACAGGATATTCGCGCTGTATAAAATTAAGAGAAAATAAGGAGGATAACAATGGAATATCTTATGGCCTCGCTTCAGGCCCTGAGATTGGGCGGTTTGATGGTGTACCCCCTGTTTGCCATGGGGGTGTTGGTTGTGGCAATCATGCTTGACAGAACATTTGTCAACATGCGTTACTGCGGGCTGCCGGGGCAGATAGTGGACATTGCAGAGACGTATGACTTTCAGTTGGAGCTGCTGCAGGACAAAATAGCGTCTCTGGCGCGGCGCAGTTATTACAGGCGTTTCTTTCAGGTTATCCTTGACAACCGCTCAAATCCGGCGTGGTGGGTGGAGTCACGGGCGGTTGATGAGGCGCAGCTTATAGAACAGGCACTGAACCGGGGGCTGTGGATATTGGAGACCATCGTAACGGCGGCACCGCTTGTGGGGCTGGTAGGGACAATCATAGGCATGATGGAGTCGTTTAAATTGATCGGCACGGGGGGACTTGTAAATCCAACGGGGATTACGGGCGGTGTGGCACAGGCGCTGATAGCGACGACCCTTGGCATTGTCATAGCGCTTATCGCGTTGTTTTCATTTAACTTCTTTTCGCAACTACACGCCAACACTATGGATAAGATGGAGCGGCTTGGCACACGGCTGATAGACCGCCTTCGCATAGATGAGCAACAAAAGGGTGGGGCATGAAATTCCATAAAGGCAGACGCTCAAAGCGTGGGCGGATAGAAATCATCCCGATGATAGACGTGATGTTCTTTCTTCTGGCCACATTCATACTGGCCTCACTGGCCATGCAAAACATCCATTCATTGAGGATTAATCTGCCGGAGGGCGCGGTCTCTCCAACACCGGCAGGCTCCAACGTAACGCTGGCCATCGCCAAAGACGGCGCTATTGCGCTGAATGACGCCCCTGTAACCCTTGCCATCCTGAGCGATAGATTGCAGCCAATGTTAAAGGGCAAAGACGGCCACATAGTAATTGCCGCGGATAATGACACCCCTCAGGGAGTTGTAGTGCAGGCAATGCTCCAGGCGCAGCGGGCGGGGGCGGAGCATTTTATGATCGCGGTGAAGAGCCTTGGGGAAGAGCCGCTTGCCGGACAGTAAGAATTATATTGACAGCCCTTGGCGGCGACTGCCGTGGACTATCTTAATATCTCTGATTATCTGTGGAGGCATGTTGTGGGGATTCGGGCTGTTTCTTAGCGCTGGCCTACCCCAACATCCCTTGCCGATGCCAAAACCAATAGACGCGCAGATAATAAAACTCCCCACGCCAACGGTTCCAACAGATACCCGCACTGGTGAGATAAGGCCAGCAACGCAGCCCCCCACCCCACCCAATGAGATAAAGAAAATGGAATTAAAACAGCCTAAGCAACCGGCACACCGGCAAGATGAACAGGTCTCAGGCACACCGTCACCCGGCACACATCCTAACGGCAACATCGGCGAAGGACCCTCTCACGATAACTCCGACTCTAATGCCGCACAGAGGAACGATAACGCCAGCGGCACATTATTTATAGACTTAGGATATCCCCACTAATTCAATCACAGGTGGTATACCAAGTTGCGGTCAGGTGAGTAATTCCATTTCTAAATCATACCTACAATAATATATTTTATCTCACTCCGCGACAAAAAATTGTCATCACCCTTCTTGTCTTGTAGTCATTCCGGCTTGTCCGGAATCGTATTTGGCTTGAGGATGTGCTGAGACAGATTCCGGACAAGCCGGAATGACAGACTAAGATATTTCATAAATACACTAATCATTGATTATTAATGCACATATGATTTAAAAATAGAATAACAGGGGGCATACTTCGACAGGCTCAGGATGATTTCTGCTGTTCATGCTAAAACGCAGGCGTAAGCGTCATCGTTTTGTCTAATGCTGGCCTTGCCCGCCCGAGATAAACACGCTGGTTTACGGGTATTCATCGTGCGGTGCTCCCTTATGTATCTATCTGTCCGCTCATATGTCCTGTCCCATATCAAGTGAAATTGGATGTGTCCCTGAATTATGACAGATCAGATATTTTCATAGGTCAATCTTACCACAAACAGGACATTTTGTCCAGCATAACAGCGCTGCAGAACGAGTAGCCAGGGTGTTCAGACATAAAAGAAACACCCTACGAACTCCTACGATATTTTTTATTTTCAGGGTTAATTCAGTCAGAAATTGCCAGACATGCAACTCTAAGTGTTCATCTCAAAATTATTAAACCCTTCGTATTGAGTTTTGGTATTAAAAAGTATTACCATGAAATACTGTGAATGCGACTAAGGTAATGATTTCGGCAAAGGTGGACAAGAACTTTTTTGACACCCTTGATGTTTATGATCAACTAATTTGAAAATAAATAGCTCCCAGTCTTCAGGGTTCCCTCTTGCACGTCCATCAGCGTTATGATGAAACCGACACTTTAGTATGGACAAAGGTTTGGAAGTCGTCAATAGTTTTTAATAGCTGAGGACTACTCTCAATTTTGTCAATAATATCACGGATGTCTGTAATACTAATATTTCCCCACATTATCATATAATCATATACCCCGTAAAGATCATATAGCTCGGGATAAGGCTTGGACAAATAATCATTTTTATACTTAT
>JADFXF010000026.1 GCA_015233685.1 Nitrospirota bacterium
TACCTTAAAAGACCTTGTCTCATATAACAGAAAGCATAACAGGGTCAACGGCGAAGACAGCAAAGACGGTTCCAATGACAACGAGAGCTGGAACTGCGGCTGGGAAGGGCAGACCGATTCGTGGGAGATAAATAATTTGCGAATGAGACAGGTGAAGAACTTTGCGGCTATCCTGCTTTTCTCTCACGGTGTGCCGATGATACTTGGCGGCGATGAAATGGGGCGCACCCAGCAGGGCAACAACAACGCCTACTGCCAGGACAACGAAATCAGTTGGGTTGATTGGGATTTGATTAAGAAAAATGCCGGCCTTGTCAGGTTTTTCAGGTTATTTATAAAATTCAGAAAGAGATTGCCCTTATTAAGTCCCGGGTCGTTCAAGGGAGATGGGACAAACTCTATTACATGGCATGGCGTTGAAATTGGCAAACCAGACCTTGAGTTTCATTCAAGAACACTGGCCATGCTACAGTCAGGCGGCCCCCGTGGCCATGATGTTTACTTTATTATGAACTCATATCACGATATATTGCGGTTTGAGCTGCCCCCGCTTCCCCACTACAAAAAGTGGTACAGGGTTGTGGATACCAATCTTGAACCACCCCACGACATAGAAGACACGGGTGAAGAGGTAGTGCTGAACGAGCAGAGGTTTTACGATGTGTTCGCGCGCTCGGTCCTGGTTCTGATAAGCAAGTGAGATAAGCTAGTGACAAAAGCAAGATTGACATAATGTTGTATCATAGAGTAATATACGTGTTGAGATGGTTTTGTGTTGAACCGTTAACCGATAACTGACATAGAGATGACGAGGAGGCAATGAATGAATATTAACGAGCAGATAGACATGATAGTACAGTCGGTTCACTCTGATCCATTTGCTGTATTAGGGGCACATCCCACGAAGTCCAACAATAATGACGCCATAGTGATAAGGGCGTTTCTTCCGGGAGTGAAAGAGTTATTTGTCGTAAGGACTGATAATGTAAAGAAGGTGTATGCCGCTACAAAAATTCGGCAGGAAGGTTTCTTTGAGGCCATCGCCGAGTCAGTAACCGAGATATTTCCCTATAAATTAAGGGCAACGTACGAAGACGACAGAAAGCGTGAGTTCATTGATCCCTATGTATTCCTGCCGGTGTTGACCGATTTTGACCTCCACTTAATGGACGAGGGCACACATTATAAGAAGTACGAGAAGCTGGGTGCGCATGTCGTGACGATAGACGGTGTTGAGGGCGTGTTTTTTGCCGTATGGGCGCCTAATGCCATTAGGGTCAGCGTGGTTGGGGATTTCAACAACTGGGATGGAAGGGCAAATCCCATGCGCATAAGAGGTATGCACGGGATATGGGAATTGTTTATCCCTGAGATGGGAGAGGGCGATGTCTATAAGTTTGAGGTAAAGGGCAGGTATAATGACTATATTGGAACTAAGTCTGACCCATACGGGTTTTATGCCGAGGTCAGGCCAAAAAGCGCCTCTATTGTTTATAACATAGAAAAATATAAGTGGAATGACGGCGAGTGGATTGCTAAAAGGCGGGAGACCAATTGGCTTGAGTCGCCCATAAGCACATACGAAGTGCACCTCAGCTCATGGATGAGGGTGCCGGAGGATGAAAACCGCTGGCTGACATATCGTGAATTGACAGAGAAGTTAATCCCCTACGTCAGAGACAACAATTTTACGCATATTCAGCTTCTCCCCTTAACAGAACACCCCCTTGACGCGTCGTGGGGATATCAGCCGGTAGGATATTTTGCCCCGACGAGTCGCTATGGAACCCCTGACGATTTCATGTATTTTGTTGACAAGTGCCACGAAAACGGAATCGGAGTCATAATGGACTGGGTACCGGCGCATTTCCCAAGGGATTCTCACGGCCTGTCCTACTTTGACGGTACCGCCCTTTATGAACACGCCGACCCGCGCAAGGGTGAGCACAGAGACTGGGGAACCCTGATTTTCAACTATGGCAGAAACGAAGTCCAAAATTTTCTCTTAGCCAACGCCTTGTTCTGGGTTGACAAGTATCACCTTGATGGACTCAGGGTTGACGCGGTTGCCTCTATGCTCTACCTGGATTATTCAAGGAAACCGGGCGACTGGATTCCGAACCAGTACGGTGGAAACGAAAACCTTGAGGCGGTTGCCTTCTTAAAACGTTTCAATGAGGTCGTACACGGCTACCACCCGGGTGTGATGACAATAGCCGAGGAATCCACCGCGTGGCCTATGGTTTCGCGCCCCACATACATTGGCGGACTTGGATTCAGCCTGAAATGGAACATGGGATGGATGCACGACATACTGCTCTATTTCCAGAAAGACCCCGTGCACAGGAGATTCCATCACAATAACCTGACCTTTGCCCTTCTGTACGCCTTTACAGAGAATTTCGTGAATGTCTTTTCCCACGACGAGGTCGTGTACTTAAAACGTTCGATGTTGGATAAAATGCCCGGTGATCTGTGGCAAAAATTTGCAAACCTGAGACTACTCTTCTCATACATGTACGCACAACCTGGTAAAAAACTGATGTTTATGGGAGGCGAGTTTGGCCAGTGGAAGGAGTGGAACTTCGACACGAGCCTCGATTGGCATCTGCTTGATTACGAGCCACATCAGAAACTCCTAAGGTTTGTGAGGGATTTAAATGCCCTCTATAAGAACGAAAAGCCGTTGTATGAGATTGATTTTAGCCATCATGGGTTTGAGTGGGTAGATTTCTCAGACTACCAGAACAGCCTCATATCGTTCATAAGGAAGGGGAAAGACCCCGATGACATCATGGTGTGCGCGTTTAACTTTACGCCGGTGCCAAGGTTGAACTATCGGATAGGCGTACCGGTAGGGGGTTATTATAAAGAGATGTTAAACAGCGACGCCGACATCTACTGGGGCGGCAATGTGGGAAACTGGGGCGGATTTTACGCTGACAACGTGTGGTGGCAAGGTCGGCCACATTCGCTGTCGCTGCAACTGCCACCTCTGGGCGCTGTGTTTCTAAAGCCAATAAGACAATAGTGCGGCATTAAGCCGTATGCGGCGGTGCAGGCTGACAGCGTGTTTGTGCCGCCCATGCAGGGATAGTTTCACAGGGGGGCTGTCTCAATGGGGGGCTGTCTCCAGCGGGTCTGCCAAAAGGCAGGTCTGCCCACAGAGTGCCAGCCCACAAAAGTCTGCCTTTGTTGTCCGTTGCCGTTTTTAACTTTGTGGGTTCGTTGCCGAAGAAATGATTGACCCAACAAGATTTATCAATAAAGTTAAAAAAAATATTGATTTTCTCATTACAATTATGCCATCATTCACAGTCGTGTAATGTCGCGGGATTTAAATGGTGGCGGGTGTGTGTGCGCTGCCAATCCGGGGGTAGGGTTATCATGAGGGGACATAAGGTGGGCAAGGTGGCTAAGGTGGGCAAGATGGCTAAGATGGGTAAGGTAGGTGTTGCTCAGGCCGGTGTTGTTCTGAAGTCGTTGTTGTGCGCGGCAGCGTTTGCGGGATTGATATTGATAATTCCCGCGGTGTCGTCGGCCATAATGCTTGACCAAATCGTGGCCATGGTAGATAAGGAAGTCATAACCTGGAGCGAATTGTACAAGGCGATGGAGTTTGATCTCAAAGACAAAGTCAGGGACATGTCAAGTAAAGAACGCCTCGAATTTTTGAAAAAATACGAAAAAGAATTCCTCGAAAGATTGATAGAGGTGAAGCTGCAATTGATGTACGCTGAGGCTGCCCATATAACCATAGCCGACAAGGAAGTTGATGCGGCAATTGAAGATATGATGGGTAAGTACTCGTTAACAAAGGAACAATTTAAGGACGCGCTCAAAAAAGAAGGCTTTACGTTTGATGAATACCGGAAGAGGCTGAGCGATCAAATCCTTCTGCAAAAGGTTGGAAACGTGATTATGTCAGAAAAGGTTGTGGTGACTGACAACGAGATAGCCCAGCATAGCAAGTCATCAAAGCTGGAAAAGGGTCCGATGAAGTATAGGTTGAGATTGATATTAATCTCAAAAAAGGATGACAAGGAAGAGAATCTGCTGGCAAAGAAAAAGGCTGAGGACGTGTATGGCTACCTGATGAAAGGGGTTGATTTCAGAACGATGGCCTCTCAGTTTTCAGACGACCCAACCGCTGGGTCAGGAGGAGATCTCGGCTATGTGAGCGCGGATGATATGTCTAAGGAGCTGCTCCCCATAGTGGAAGGGATGAAAGAGGGCGACATTAGCAGGATTTTCCTCACGCCAAGAGGATTTAACATAGTCCAACTGCTTGATAAAAGGGCAATAGACACGGATGAAAAGCTATATTCCGAGGTCAGGTCTGAGTTGCTTGAGCAGAAGGCTAAACGGGTATATAAGGACTGGATAAAATCCCTTAAAGAAAAGCACTTTATTAAAATAATTCTATAAAATACTTTAAATAATTCTTGACATTGAATATATGATTTGTTACAATACCAACGGTGGCAGAATCAGGCAAATAGCAGACAGGATAAGGCAAATAGCAGACAGGATAAGGCATAACACAACATGACAAAAGCAGGTGTGATAATATGACAAAAGCAGATATAATAAACTCGCTGTTTGAGAATGTCGGCCTTCCGAAAAAGGAATCCGAGGAGATCATAGAGACAATCCTTGACGCCATGAAAAAGACGTTTGCAGACGGCGAATCAATAAAGATCTCCGGGTTTGGGACTTTTAACATAAGAAAGAAGCGTTCGCGCAGGGGGCGCAATCCCAAGACGGGCGAGGACATTGAGATTACGCCCAGAACAGTGGTGACCTTCAGGCCTAGTAACCAATTAAAGGCAGTAGTGGAGTAAAGTTCAATGATCAAACCGCAAGCCGCAGAATCGGGCAAAAAAGCCAAAAAAGATGATACCCCGCATAAGCTCTTTTACAAGATAGGGGAGGTCAGCCGCCTGACCAGTCTTGAGCCGTATGTGCTGAGGTATTGGGAGACAGAGTTTGGTTTTCTGAAACCCCGTAAAGGCAAGTCCAGGCAGCGGATGTATCAGAAGAAAGACATAGAGATACTGATAGAGATAAAGAGGCTGCTGTATGACGAGCGCTTTACGATAGAAGGGGTGAGGAAGAGACTGTCGGGCAAGTTTGAAGGCGATGTTGACGTTGAAGTAGCCGCTGACGTAGTTGACACAGAAGAGCCGGAGGCTGCCGCTGGTGGGACAACGGCGAGGCAGCGAATAGAAAATATAAAGTCACACCTGAGAGAACTCCAGTTAATACTAAGAAAATAAAGAGAAATATCGGGGCGTAGCGCAGCCTGGATAGCGCACTCGCTTGGGGTGCGAGTGGTCGCCCGTTCAAATCGGGTCGCCCCGATTTTAAAAAAATGATATTGCTGGCACTGTTAAGGTTGTTATAAAATATGAAGGCTATGGTTGACTGGTCAGATTGGTGTTCTTTATAAAAGTGCGCTGCCGGATTTAGCATGAACACGCTATCTATGGCATATGTGCAGGAGTTCATCTCCTCGCACACGGGGTTGAACGTTGGCGATAAGGACTTAAAGTCTACCGTTATGTCGAGGATGAAGGACTTTGGGTTTGGCCATGTTGACGAATATTGCAGGTTCCTCCAGACCGATTCCCCTGAAAGCAGAGACGAGTGGAAGCAGTTGTGCCAGATTATCACTACCGGCGAGAGCTTTTTTTTCCGAGATAAGGGGCAGTTTCAGCTTATAAGAAACACCATACTTAAGGAGCTTATCGAGACCAACAAAGACCGCCGGACACTACGCGTCTGGAGCGCTGGCTGCTCAACCGGCGAGGAACCATACTCAATTGCCATCACCATCTTAGAGCTGCTGCCCGATGTAAACCTCTGGGACATCACTATTATTGGCACGGACATCAACGAAGACGCCATCGAAAGGGCACGCAGGGGCCGCTACGGCGACTGGTCTTTCAGGATGGTTGACTCAGACATTATTGACACGTATTTTAAACGCCGCAAGGGCATGTATGAACTTCAGGAGCATGTGCGCCGCATGGTCGTGTTCAGGCAGGGAAATCTCATAAGGGATTCCTACCCTGACGCCGCCGCCGGTATTTGCGACATAGATTTTATCATATGCAGAAATGTGTTTATCTATTTTCAGCCAGAAAACATTGCCTTAGCCCTGGGAAAACTCTCCCAGACGCTCAACAAGGGTGGGTATCTCATCACAGGGCACGCAGAACTCCAGTCCATCAAACTAAGCGGCCTTGTACCTGTTACCTACCCCCAGAGTATCATCTACAGGCGCTCATCTGACACTACGGACGAGCCTCAGCCGCAGCAGATGAATTTTAAGCCGGCCAAACAAATATCAATCATAAATGTTCAGAGAAATGTTAAAATCAACAGGCCACTAAGCGCGCAGCAAAAAACTACTGTGGACGCAAAAACGGCCACCGCCTCCGCTGCTAAGGATAAGCCCAAAGATGTAAGGGTATTATCGGGCGAAGGTTTATATTCAGAGGCGCAGGCCTTGTACAAGGAGGGCAAATATCCCCTGGCGATAGAAAAGGCAACTAAGTTTCTAATGGGCAATCCGGGACATTACGACGCCCACGTCCTGCTTTCACGGGCATATGCCAACACTGGCGACTTAAAGCGCGCCGCCGATGCCTGTACCAGCGCGATGGAGATTGATTCGCTGAGGCCGGAGCCGTACTACATGCTGGCACATATAGCCGAGGAACAGGGTAAGACAGAACAGGCCATGGAGATGTTCAAACGGGTCATTTATCTGGATGCCCGGTGCGTCCCGGCCTATGTTGAACTCAGCGCCATTTATGAGCACGGGGGCGACCCCAAAAGAGGGGTAAAACTGGTAGAGGCGGCTATTAAAATCCTTGAGGGCCTGTCCGCGGACAGCGCGGTTGAGTTTTACGACGGCGTGACGGCGGGGGAATTGTTGGCACACTTAAGAAAATCCAGTAAAATAAAGTAATACTTGAGGTTATAACGTTGGAAGGGCTGTCATCAATATCATATTTGGTGTTTCGTGTCGGCAGGTTTGTCTATGCGGTACCGACAATTGATGTTCGGGAGATAATCCATTTGCCCGAGTTCAGGCAAGTTGACGAGGCCCCGGACTATATAGCCGGGCTTGTCAGCATTCGCGGGACGGTCGTCCCCCTGATTGACCTCGATATGCGTTTTGGACGCACCCCAGGCGCGCACCACCACCAGTACGTGACTACTGACAAGGTTATCATTTTTAACTGCGACGACCACCCCACGGGGATTATCGTAAATGAGATCGTTGATATATATGAAATCCCCGCGGATTCGATTGTGCCCGCACCGGCATATGGCCGTGATGTCGTATCGGCAAGCGTTTTTATCGAAACGGTGGCAAAAATAGACGAAGATATTATTATGATTCTAAATCAAAAGAAATTGTTCGACCCCACTTATAAGCCGACTGAGGATTCGTTAACCGGCAGTGATGCCGACCAGTCTTTCTGCCAGATTGCGGATGTTGATAAATCAATCTTTCACAAGCGTGCCTTAGAGCTGGCAAGTTCGGCCTCAAGGGAGGGGCAAGAGGACGACCTGATGCCGCTTGCCATCGTAGAGGCGGGCGGGGAGCTGTTTGGAATTGAACTTGATGTGATACGAGAATTTATTAATATCAACGAATACCGGCAGGTGCCGTGCTGCCCTGCCCACATCGTTGGCAATATCAACCTCAGGGGCGAGATACTGACGCTTATTGATATTACAGGCGTGTTGTCGCTGGCCAGAGGGAATATCAAGTCCGCCGTCGTGGTGGCGGTAGATAATTTTACCGTCGGCATCTGCATTGACAATCTGAGCGACATCCTGTATCTGCCGGTGTCGGGGTTTAAAGATCTGCCCGCCGCATTAGGACAGGAAAGCGAGGATTTCTTTGAATTTACGACGCTTTATGATGGGCGGGCGGTGGTCGTCATAAACCTGCAGAGTATCCTGTATAAGGGGAATTTGATAGTAAATGAAGTGTTATAATATAAAAATTGCAGCATCATAGGGAGGAAGACCGATGGACTTAAAGATGTCGTTGACATTAAAGCAGAAACTATTTGTTTTATTTGTATTAATAGGGTTAGTGCCGTTTCTTGCTATTGGCACGTATTCTTATATAACGGCGAGGAATGCCTTAATTGATGCGGCTTTCAGACACCGCGGTTCAACGAAGGATTTAAAGAAGGCCAACATTGAGCAGTATTTCAGGCAAATAAGATACCGCTCGGTAACGTTTGCAGAGGATATAATGGTTGTGGATGCGATGAAGGAATTTACGGCAGCCTTTTTTGCCGTAGAAAAGGAATCCGGCGCTAAATATGACGCTAACGCGAAATACAACGAAGACCTGCTCATGGCAAGGTATCAGGAACAGAAAGAAAAGACCCCGGACGTTCCTGACAATATCATTGACGCATGGTGGCCTAAGAAAAAGGCGGTCAAAATACTTCAGCATCAGTACATATCGGCAAATCCTTTTAGGGTTGGGGCCAAGCAAAATCTGGATTTTGCCGCCGCCGATAACTCGTACAGTTCCGTTCATAAAAAATACCAGCGTATATTTCGGCAATACGTGGAAAAATTTGGTTACTATGATATGTTTTTGATAGAGCCGGATACCGGCTACATAGTTTATACCACGATGAAGGAACTCGATTTCGCGACAAGCCTGATGAGTGGCCCGTACAGCGACACGAATCTGGCCAGGGCCTTTGACGCCGTCCTGAAATCAAAAGACAGAGACGTCGTAAAAATCGAGGATTATGAATCATATGCCCCGTCATACGGCGCTTCTGCCGGCTTCATAGCCTCGGCTATTTACGACGGAGACAAGAAAATCGGAGTTCTGGCCTTCCAGTTGCCTATTGACAAGATAAATAATATAACGACCCGCAACAAGCAATGGAGTCAAGCCCAGGGGGTCTCCGGCAAGACTGACGAGACTTACATCGTTGGCGCTAACGGCATGAAAATGAATACTGACTCAAGATATCTGTTGCAATTGCCCGATATGTTTTTCAATGCCATCCAAAAAACCTCTCAGGATAAAAAGGCTATTGAAAGGATAAAAAAATACAATACCACTATCGGCCTTCTCACGATAACCGATAATCATATAAAAGAAGCGGCGGCCAACAAATCTGCTATAAGTACTTATTCTACGAATTATTTGAATATGCCAGTCCTGATGACCGCCTCCCCGCTCGACATTGAAGGTCTTAATTGGATTATAGTGGCAGAGGTTGCAAAGGACGAGGCCCTCTCTACCTCAACTCATTTATTTTATGCCATGTTGATCATGGGGCTGATTACCGCGATTTGCGTCGTTGCCATTGGCTGGAGGTTCAGCCGCTCAATAAGCATGCCGTTAAGCAGGAGTATCAACAATATATCTACGTCAACAACTGAGATATCCGCTACCGTGGAGCAGCACGAAAGAACCGCTTCACAGCAGTCAACGGCCGTCAACGAGACCACTACGACGATGGACGAGCTGTCGGCCTCGTTTAAGCAGTCTGCCGAGCAGGCCAAAAACGCCGCCGAAGGGGCAGAGCACGTCATGGTTATGGCAAACGAGGGGGCGGCCAACTTAAATGAGATGCTTGCCGGTATGGCCTCATTAAAGGAGCGGGTTGAGGCGACGGCCTCCATGATATTGCAGCTCAGTGAGAAGACTACACGCATAGAGAACATCGCCAACGTGGTGTCGGACTTCGCCGGTGAGACCAAGATGCTTGCCATGAACGCCGCGGTTGAGGCCGTAAGGGCAGGGGAGCACGGCAAGGGGTTTTCGGTCGTGGCCATGGAGATACGCAAACTGGCCGAGCAGAGTAAAAAATCCGCCGAGGAGATTAACGCCGTCGTAATTGAGATACAAAAGGCCACAAACACTACCGTCATGGTAACCGAGGAAAGCACCAAGACAGTAGATAAGGAAATGGAACTGGCCGACGTGGCCGCGGAGACCTTCGGTAAACTCTCCAGCGTGATAAGAAGCTCCGCGGAGAACATCCAGCAGATATTCTTAAATATCCAGCAGCAGTCCTCAGCGATCGCCCAGGTTGTAGAGGCCATGAACTCCATCAACAGGAGCGTCAAGGAGACCTCCTCCGGCATAACGCAGACAAAACAGGGCATACAGAAACTCGACGAAGTGGCCAGAGACCTGAAACAAATGGTGTAATGATATGATGATAGAAGACAAGGAACTCAGAGAGATATTTAACGCCGAGACGCAGGAGCACATTCAGAATATCGAAGAGGGGCTTCTGCAGTTAGAGAAGGGTCCTGAGGACATGAAAGGGCTTATGGAAGGGCTGTTTCGCGAGGCCCACAGCCTCAAGGGTTCGGCGCGCCAGCTTGGCGTCAATAAGATGGAACTCCTTGGCCACACATTAGAAGACATGTTAAACGCGGCAAAGCGAGGTGTGAAGGCCCTGACCCCTGACATGATAAACGGCATATACAGGTGTCTCGACGCGATAAAGGAACTCCTGCAAGAGGCGACCACGGGGAAGGCGTCCTCTGTTAATGTCTCCCTTATAATTGCAGGGCTTAAGGCCGACAAGGCCACAGAGCCATGCCCTGTTATTAAACATGCCGCCCAGGTGGAAGGCACGTCCATGTGCCAGCTTCCACCGCCATCGTGCAATGTTGAAATCCCCGTCGCGCCGCCGACTCCCGCCCCGGTTGAGGAGATTCCCCCCGCCCCGGCTGATAAGGCGAAGGAGGCCGATAAGCCGGACGATAACCCGCAGGAGGCCGAAAGGGTGGCTCCACAGGAGCAGGAGTATCCGGCGATGATGCAGGAGGGTAAGAAATTCACCATTGATACAATACGAGTAGAGGCCTATAAGCTTGATGCCCTTATGCTACACATAGGTGAGCTGCTGGTTATGAAAAACCGTATAAACCAGCGCCTTAACGATATAGAAGAGACCGCACATCTGTGGAATACGAAGTTATCAAAAGAACTAAGCGGCAAGGTCGGTATGGATTGCCCTGAAGGCCATGAACTGGATAAACATGTCGGGATGTTCACCGGCAATCTGAATAATCTTAAAGGTGCCCTTTACGAGGACGACGCGAGGCTTACATTCATATCCAAGGAGATAGAGGAGAGGGCGCGCACCCTGATGCTCCTGCCCCTGTCCAATGTCTTTAACCCGTTTAAGCGTATGGTAAGGGATTTGGCCAATCAAAAATCGAAAGAGATAGATTTCGTAATAGACGGCGGTGAGACAAAGGCGGAAAAGCGAATCCTTGAGGAGATGAAAGACCCTCTGATGCACATAATAAGAAACTCCATAGACCACGGTATAGAGACCCCTGAGGAGCGCTTAATCAGGGGAAAAAGCAAGACCGGCACAATCACCGCGAAGGCCTATAAGAAGGCGTCAAACATACTAATAGAAATAATAGACGACGGGCGGGGATTAAATATAGAAAAAATAAAAGAGACGGCCATAAAGAACAAGCTGGCCTCTGTGGAGACACTGAGCGTGATGCCGCTTACGGAGCTGTATAATTTTATCTTCATGCCGGGCTTTACCACAAGCCCGATTATTACTGACATCTCCGGCAGGGGGGTGGGAATGGATGTCGTTAAGACAGCCCTTGCGCGTCTGAAGGGCACAGTTGCGGTTGATTCCCTTCCCACTCAGGGATGTAAGATAACCATAACCCTGCCTGTTACGATCTCCACGACACGTGTGTTTATCGTAAAGGCCGCGGGCAGGACATACGCCCTGCCGATTGATTTTGTGAAGACCACGTTTATGGCCCCGCTTGCGGACATATATAATGTGGATGGCCAGAAGACCATTACTTATGACAGCACGCCGATGTCAGTCGTCTATGTGGCCGACATCCTTGAACTCCAGGGAGGCAACGGCGGCCCCGGTAATAAAAGAAATAAAATTAGTGATAAAGGTAGTGATAAGAAGTCTCTGGCCGCAAAGCTCCCGTGCATAGTCTTTACGCTGGATGGCGATAATTTTGGGGTCATGGTAGATACCCTTGTTGATGAGCAGGAAATCGTGGTGAAATCCTACGGCGGGATACTTAAAAGCGTGCGTAACGTCATTGGCTCGACCATATTGGGAACGGGCGAGGTGTGTATGGTGCTAAACCCCCAGGATATTTTAAAGACGATAAAGACCAAGGGGTTCACATCGGCGTCGCTTCAGAAGGTTGAGACCCATGAAAGGCCATATGCGGTTTTATTAGCGGAGGACTCCATTACGACAAGGACACAGATGAAACGCATCCTTGAAGGGGCGGGCTATGAGGTGACAGTTAGTGTGGATGGCATGGACGCCTTGAGAAAGCTGGAGCTATCTAGTTTTGACGCGGTAGTATCGGACGTCCAAATGCCCAATATGGATGGCCTCACACTGACGGAGACCATAAGAAAGAACAAAAAATACAAAGAGCTGCCAGTGATTCTTGTGACCACATTGTCCTCTGAGGAGGATATGAAAAGGGGCGCTGAGGTGGGGGCAAATGCCTACATGAGCAAGCCCGCGTTTGACAGGCAGGTGTTTCTGGATACGCTGAAAAGGTTGATATGATGAAAGCTGGCAAACGCATAAAAGTGCTGCTTGTGGATGACTCTCCGGTGGCGGTGGAGGTTATGAAAAGGATACTGGCGACCTCAGACGAGATAGAGGTAGTTGGTACGGCAAGGCACGGCAAAGAGGCCCTTGAGATGATACCCCGTCTGAGGCCAAACGTGATTTGTACGGATTTGCATATGCCGCTGATGAACGGCCTTGAGTTTGTCAAAGAGGTCATGGCCAGACACCCGCTCCCTATACTTGTGATAAGCGTGTCGGTTTATGAAGACAACAAGGAAAACATATTTCAACTCCTTGAGGCGGGGGCGATAGACGTGTTTCCCAAGCCGCGCGGGGTGCAGCTTGGACAATCAATGAAGTTCTCATCCGAGCTGATTGCCAAGATAAAGATACTCTCAGGGGTTGTGCCATTTCGCAAACCAAAGAAACTGCTTATCCCCACGCCCACCCGCTATGTAGCAGCCCGCATCCCCAGGCCCTGTGCCGAAAGCGATGATGCGCTGCCATACATAGAGCCACTAAGCAGACCTCTGAAGATGATTGTAATTGGTGCGTCAACCGGCGGGCCTCAGGCCATTGAGGCCATTGTTAAAGCGCTGCCCGCGGATTTCTCAGTTCCCGTTGTCTGCGTACAGCACATAAGCGAGGGATTTATGGTAAGCCTTGTTGAATGGTTGAAGGGGCGCAGTAAGCTCAATGTCACTATCGTTTCGCATAACGAGCGGCCTGTCCCCGGCAATATATACTTTGCCCCCGATGACAAACATCTGAAAATAGACAAGTCAGGGGCCTTTGTCCTGAGCGACACACCTCCGGAGGGAGGGCATAAGCCGTCAATTACGTTGACAATGGTATCGTTTGTGGAGCATTATATGGGCGGGGTCTTAGGGGTACTGCTCACTGGGATGGGAAGAGACGGCGCAGATGGAATGCTCTCTATCGCCCAGGCCGGGGGCGTGACCATAGCTCAGGACGAAGACAGCAGTATCGTTTTTGGGATGCCAGAACAGGCAATCAAAATAGGTGCGGCCAAGTATATCCTTGATATAAACAAGATAGGAAAATTCTTAGTTAAAATTGAATGTATTGAAAAGAATCTGTGACTGTGAAGTATAAATGAAAATACTAATCGTAGAAGACAGCGCCATACAGAGGGAGTTGCTGAGGCGTGCGCTCACACAGGCGGGTTATGAGGTCATCCTCGCAAGGGACGGCATTGAGGGGCTGTCTTTGGCCCAAACGCAGATGCCAGCGTTGATTGTAAGCGATATAGCGATGCCGGGTATGGACGGGTTTGAGATGTCCTATAAGATAAAGACCCTTGAGTCAGTAAAGCATATTCCGGTGATTTTACTGACTGCCCTGTCAGACGCGAAGGAGATTATCAGGGGCCTTGAGGCAAAGGCCGATTTCTATATAACGAAGCCGTATAATGAGCATTATCTGCTGCTGAGTATAGAGTCTTTGCTGAAAGACGCCGCCTCCCCGTCAAAGGACTACGACCCGGAGGCCGGCCTTAAGATAACCTTCATGGGCGAGGAATATCAAATCAAATCCAATCCCAGACAGATATTGAATCTCCTGCTTTCGACATATGAAAACGCCGTCGGAAAAAACCAGGAATTAATTCAGACCCAATTCGAATTGAAAACCCTGAACGAGGAACTTGAAGATAAGGTCAGAGAACGCACCAGGGAACTCCAGGCGTCGGAGGAGAGTTATAAAATACTCTTTGAGAACATGTTCAGCGGGTTTTACAGGTTTACCCCCGATGGTAAGTTCCTGTCCGTGAATCCGGCGTTTAACAATATGCTTGGCTATTCAAGCAAGGAGGAGCTGCTTTCTTTTTGCGGCGAACTGCACTGCCTGTATTTCAGGCAAAAAGAGTATCAGAATTTTATGTCGGCCTTGAAAACCAAGCAATCAATAAAAGACTTTGTCAGTCATTTGAGGAAAAAAGACGGCAGTGAGCTGATAATAGAACAGAACATCCGGGTTGTGAAAGACGAGATGGGGCAGCCGCTCTATTTTGAGGGTTTTATTAACGACGTAACAGAGTGCAAACACGCCGAGGCGCAGTTGATAAAACTCTCAAGCGCCATAATACAAAGCCCTGTGGCCGTAACAATAACCGACCTTGATGGCAGGATAGAGTTCATTAACCCCAAGTTTGTAGAGGTAACGGGCTATAACCGTGAAGAGGCGATAGGCAAGACATCAAGTTTTCTGAAATCAGGAAAGACAGCCCCTGAGGTATATGCTGATTTATGGGGGACAATCAAAGCCGGAGAAGTTTGGCAGGGTGAGCTGCTGAACAAACGGAAGGACGGGGGATTGTACTGGAACAGCATAACGGTGTCGCCAATAAGGGACGCCGACGCCGTAATCACGCACTACCTGTCTGTCAACGAGGACATAACAAACCGCAAGGAAGTGGAAGAGGCCCTGAGGAAGGCAAAGGAGGCCTCAGAGGTGGCAAACGCCGCCAAGAGCGAGTTCCTTGCCAACATGAGCCACGAGATTCGCACCCCTATGAATGCCATTATAGGAATGACCGAGCTTGTCCTTGACACCGAGTTAAAAGTGCGTCAAAAGGAATACCTTGATACGGTGTTAAACTCCGCGAACTCGCTTTTGACCCTGCTCAACAGTATTCTGGACTTTTCAAAGATCGAGGCTGGCAGGCTGGAACTGGAAGAGGTAAACTTTGACCTTAGGGAAATGATAGACAATATCTGTGACCCGCTCTCAATCCAGGCTCACAAAAAGGGGCTTGAACTCTCAAGCCACATAAAGCCTGACGTGCCGTTAAAACTAATCGGAGACCCTGCGCGCCTCGGACAATTATTTATAAACATCATAGGCAACGCGCTGAAATTTACCGACATGGGCGAGATAGTGGTAACAGTGGCATCTGAACAGGTCCGTTGTGACGACAAGACCGCCATGCTGCTATTTTCTATTTCGGATACCGGCATAGGGATACCCGCCGAAAAGTTTGACAAGATATTCGAGCAATTTTCGCAGGCGGACGGCTCAATGACAAGAAAATACGGAGGAACAGGGCTGGGGCTGGCCATATCGAGGCAGCTCGTATCGCTGATGGGGGGCCATCTATGGCTTGAATCCGTAGAAGGGCAGGGCAGTACGTTTCATTTTACGGCCAGACTTACGTTGGGCCTGGAGCAGAAGTGCCAGTCTTCGTTTAATTTTAAAAACTCCAATATCCTTATCTCCTGTAATGTCCAATCATGCGGCACTATAATCAGGGATTTTCTGATTGGCTCAAATGCTGAGGTATCAGAGGCGGCCGGGGCCAAGGAGACCTATAATAAACTTGTTGCCGCCAGAGACAGAGGACGTCCGTATGACATAGTCTTTCTGGATATCAGGCTTTCCGGTGGGGGTGGGTTTAAGATGGCGGAACAGATAATGGGGGATCCGACTCTTGTCTGTTCAGTAGTTATGCTGCTTAATACTAACCACCGGGCCGGCGATATAGACAGATGCCGTGAAATAGGTGTGGTGTCATATATAATCAAACCTATCAAGTACAAGGATGTCATAGCAACCATGACAGAGCTGCTCAACAAGCCGTTGTCTGGCTCAGTTTATGAAAGAAAGGCCAGGTCAGTCCATGTGCGGCTGCCTGCCGGTGAAGCGCCGGTTCGTGTTCTGCTTGTGGAGGACAATGTTACTAACCGCATAGTGGCAAGGGAGATACTTAAAAAGCACGGGTATGTGGTTACTGAGGCCGAAGATGGCGCAAAGGCACTTGAACTGCTTGAAGGGGGGATGATTGACATCATACTCATGGATGTACAGATGCCCGTGATGGATGGTTTTGAGGCAACGAGGCAAATAAAGGCCAGGCAGGCAACATTGGCAATTCCGGTTATCGCAATGACCGCCCACGCGTTAAAAGGAGACAGGGCCAGATGTATAGAGGCGGGAATGGACGACTATATAACGAAACCGATCAATTCGGTTGAGTTGATTGAGATGGTTAGAAAATATACAAAAGGAAACGACACACCCGCGGCTGACCGCCCGGCCGCAACACCCGACACAGGCCGCTCAGACGATGTGCCTCTGCAAGCCGCCCCAGTGGCAGTCGGCGATAACATTGAGGCGGACAGACTGGCGGTTGAAAATATCATGACACAGATAGACAAGTCTCAACTCATAGAATCGCTGCCACAGGGGGAGTTAAGGGTGTTTATTGAAAAGGCGGTGAACATTATACAAACTATAAGGGATGCCCTTGAGGCTGGCAATTATTCGCTCGCAGAGAAAAAAGCTGAGGCAATCAAAGACAATGCCGAGAAACTCTCACTCGCGGAGATCAAGACCGCCGCGTTTCGTATGATGCTGGCGTTGAGAAAATCTGATATAGACAATGCCAACAAGCATTTTAAGACAATAGTGGAGGAGTTGGATAAGTTAATCAATAAAACACATGAGGGTAAGGAGCTGAAATGAGGATACTGATAGCCGACGACGAATCAATAAATCGAAGAATATTACTGGAGATGCTTGCTGATTATGCCGACTGTGACGTTGTAGTAAATGGTCTTGAGGTTATTGAGGCCTTTACGATGGCACATGAGCAGAAGAGGCCGTATGAGCTTCTGTGTCTGGACATCATGATGCCCGTAATGGATGGCTGTGAGGCGTTGATGCAGATTCGCAAGATGGAAACGGTAATGAATATAAGTCCTGATGACAGGGTAAAGGTTATAATGGTAACGGCGGTGGACAGGCCTAATGAGATATTGCAGTCATATAACGGGGAATGTTCGGCCTATATGATAAAACCGATAAGCAAAAAGGCCCTGATAAATCAAATAAAAGAAATAGGGCTGCTACAGTAACCTGAGCAGCCCAGAGATTGTGCCAAAAACTGCAGATGCCGGGGCCTCATACTTAAGAGTTAGTTATAACACGCCTACGCTGCACCTTGGGCCATTTTAATGTTAATAGCCTGAAAGGGTTTTGCCGCATTAGGCTTGGCCTTGCCAATTTTGAATTCCACATCAACGACATCCGTGTCATCCTTTGAATAACTGTCGTATTTATATTCGATCAGTTGTTCGAGTTTTTCGACGAGAATCTCATCTTCCACGTTGGAAATGTGAAAATACACGTTCTCTTTAATCGCATCCGCTATGAGAAACCCCCAACGATGCTGAAATATCTTCACCCTTCCTTTGAATATTTTTCCACTTTCGTACGCCTCGTCCTGTGTTAACCGGTTGGCATAACCGGAGAGTTCCTCTCCTTTTGCTGGGGTTGATTTCCCATTTTGTTGAGTGCGTACGGTGAAGGCTGACGGCTCGGTAACACTAAAAAAGGCATATTCGTCAGGGGATGCGATTCTCAGGCCTACGATGGATACGTCTTTATACTCCTTTTGAAAGGCAAAGGCAACCAGGGCGTTCTTGAGAAATTCGTAGCCAAAACTGTTAATATTAGACAGTGTTAATTTCTTAAACTCGGCATAGATACTCTTTTTTATTCCATTCCTGTTCATTTTCTGTACGAAACCCTGTATCTCATCAAGACGCCTGGACTCATTGCTGTCATCCACATAAGACGTTATTTGCAACGCGATAGGAAACGCCCCGCTAAAAGACGTAATCGGGATAAACCTGTGTACAAGGGCGTCAATCCCCAGTTGGTCAAGGTCCTGAGAGCGTTCAATGACCCAGTCCTTACCCAACAATTCGATGATTCTGTTTTCTAAATCAAAACCTCTCACTTCTTTATACCTCCTTTTTCTGACCTTAAGGAGGCCCCGGCGTTGTCAAAGATCATTCAGCACACTTATTTTACAACATAACCAGATGTTTTTGCAAATCGCGGCAGAAATCATGGGCGATAGATAAAACATGGCGAGATTCACGGGTGAAGGGGGTTACCCCCCTTCGTCTTTAATCCTTAACTCTTGAATTAGCGTTTAATCAGCCTTTTGAACGTTTGCCGCTCTTGGCCCTTTGTCCTCTTCAACTATATCGAAAGTCACTGCCTGGCCTTCTTTCAGAGATTTGTAACCAGAGCCCTCTATGGCCGAGTAATGGACAAATATGTCCGTTCCATCTTCCTTCTGTATAAAACCATACCCCTTTGTTTCATTAAACCACTTTACCTTCCCGTTAAATGACATGCGCAGTCCTCCTTACTAAAGCGTACCTGCAAGAACACCCTGCAGTGTTAAAGGCTGTCCACTTACCGTCACCCGCTTAGACCGGTATATTATTCTCTGAGAGGATAACGATTTTAGGCACATAGTTCTTTAATAACATCTCATTTCCATCTTCCTGTATATAGGCGAAGGCGAATATGATTATCTTATCGCCTTTAACACCCTTTCTGGCTGCGGCACCGTTGAGGCAAATTTGCCCTGAGCCTCTTTCTCCCGGGATAACGTACGTTTCGAAGCGTTCCCCATTGTTGATATTGCTTATCATAATTTTTTCATAGGGATACAGGCCGGCGAGGTCCATCAGATTCTCGTCCACTGTTAACGAACCGGAGTACGAGAGGTTGGCCTCTGTGACCGTTGCCTTATGTATCTTGGTTTTCAACATACACCTGAACATAGTCTATTATAACAAATATGATGAAGTAATGCAAAATAAGAAAAAAAAAGAGAGGCGCAAGCCCTGCGCCTCCCTTGCCTAAAACGAATTAATATCCTACTAAATTTGTGCCGTCGTCGCAGGTATAGCCGACGAAGCGTTTTTCAACCACACCGGACTGTGTCTGCAAGCAAGACATTACAATAGTCTTACATGTCGCAGTGGACGACGTAATTGTAAGTACGCCTGAGTATGAGGTAATGGTGCCAGAGGGAAGCTCATCCGAAAGACTGGCCACTACCGTGCCTGTGCGGTTGTAGATAGAATTCTTACTGAAATATAACATACGCGTAAACCCTGACATGGGGGCATATTGTGAGGCGATGCTGTGAGCGGTTTGAGCCGCTCCGCCTGTTTCTTTTGTCATCACCTTAAATGTTGCGGTAGTGCTGTTATCAGATGTGGTGTTATCAGGATTCAGATTCGAAACCATACAGTAAGTGACCATCAAGCCATCTGTGTAGAGATATGGCAGCGTTAGATTGACCGTGCCTGCCTCTGCCCTTGTGTGCGGACATAATACCCCTGCTAAAATAAATACCGCCGCTACCGCCAATGGCGCCAGCATCCTTTTCACGTCCAGTATCCTCTTTACGTCCCGTACCCTTTTTACATCCAGTACCCTCTTTACGACTTCACTTTTGAACATAGCTGCCTCCTTGCACAATTTAATTGCCTCAACGGGCAATCTCAGGGGGGACTCAATCCTGCGTCCCATTCTCCATGCCTGATAATATTCTACCACATATATATCGGCAGGTCTATGGCAATTCAATAGTTATATTATACAATATTTTTAAGTAAAAACGATAAACAGAAGATAAGTTGCGGTACTTCCTAAGAGGGCGCCTATTATGACCTCCGTCACGGTATGAATTTTTGATTCAACGCGGCTTGCCGCTATTGCGGTCGCACCAAGAAACGACAGTGTTGACACGACTAAATTTTGGGTTATAATAGTTATTGAAACCCATACCGAAAAAGACAACGCCGCGTGTCCGCTTGGCATTCCTCCCCTTAGTGGATGTCCTTTTTCAGAGGATAACGACTTAACGAGTATGACTAAAATCGAGACGATTATCAACGACAAAACGGCTATTTCGTTGCCGCCGTGGGCAGTTATGGAAAGTCCGCGTTTAAAAAATTTTACTAGATAGGGAAACAAAATGATATATCCGACGATAGCCGAACCCACCGCCGATATAAGTACGGCACCGGCGGCCACATCTTTAGCGATTCTGGCCTGTTCGCTTATTTGCGGGGAGCTGATGTCAACAACGGTCTCTATCGCGGTATTCAGCAGCTCAGTAGTTATTACGAGTATAGTAAGGATTGAGACAATGAGGAATTCGGTGGTAGTTACACCTGAGGCATAGCTAAAGAGCAGGACAGCCGTGGCGGCATAAAGGTGGTAACGCACGTGGCGTTCGTTTCTTGCCGCGGTTAAGATGCCCTCAATGGCGTTATTTGCGCTGTCAATCCATTTTTTTAAGGGCATTGAGGAGTTCCGCCTCTTTTTTTTTCATTAAACGGTCATGTTGACCGTCAATCTCGTGGTCGAAGCCCACAAGGTGCAGGAGGGCGTGGACGAGAAGTATTCTTAATTGTTTCTGAGCTTCAGCCGTTTTCGCCTCAGTGCTCTGACGCGGGTCGAGTTGTGAATATATACATTCTGTATTAATTATCACGTCGCCCAGAAGGAAGTCGCCTTCTTTGGGGAATTCCCTCATCGTGTTGTACATTGGAAACGAAAGGACATCTGTGGTCTTGTCCACGCCGCGGTATTGCTTGTTGAGGGCATGCATCTTGTCATTATCTACAAGGACTATACTGAGTTCAGCTCTTAGGAGCGGATGTCCCGCCCTTTTTGAACTCAATAATGTTAGAGCCATGTTCGCCTGATGTTTGGTCCAGCGCAGGCTTATCTTTTTCTTTTTGTTGAGGTTCTCTATCGCTGTTTTTATTTTTATCTCCTTCCTGGGCGGCGGGCTTGTTAAAGTCAAACCCCGGATATTCTACCCTCTTGTGCAGGATACCGTTTAATATATACGTAAAGCGTTCTTTTATCTTGTTTATGTCTTTCAGGGTCAATTCGCATTCGGTCAATTGCCCGTCTATCAGCACGGTATTGATAATCTTTTCGACGAGGCCGGCAACTCGTGCCGGTGTAGAGTCTTTGAGAACCCTTGAGGCGGCCTCAATGGCGTCGGCTATCATAACAATGGCGGCTATTCTGTTTTGGGGTTTAGGACCGGGGTATCTGTAATCCTCTTCTTTGGGCGGGTCTGCCTGTTCCTCTTTTGCCTTTTGATAGAAATATGTAATGAGGTGTGTGCCATGGTGCTGCGTGATTATGTCTTTGACCAGTTCGGGCAGTTTATATTCGTCGGCCAGCTCAAGGCCTTCCTTTACGTGAGAAATCAGAATCATACTGCTCATGTGAGGGTTCAGTTTTTCGTGCTTGCTTATTGAGCCAGACTGGTTTTCCACAAAATATTCGGGCATCTTTATCTTTCCTATGTCGTGGTAATAGGCCGATACCCTTGCCAACAGGGGGTTGACGCCAATGTCTTCTGCCGCCGCCTCAACCAGATTTCCTACAATTACGCTGTGGTGGTATGTTCCGGGTGCGCTTATCATCAGGTTTTTCATCAGGGGCTGGTTCAGGTCGAGAAGCTCAAGCAGGGTGATGTCTGTGGTTACCTTAAACAGTGATTCGAGCATTGGCAGCATGATAGAAGTAAACGCCGATATAGTTATACCGCTTGTCAATGCGAAAATTAATGATGGAACTATGATTTCAATAGTGCGATTAGCGCTGAACGTGGAAAAGACGAGGACTGAGATAATGTTGGCTATGCTGACATACAGTCCTCCTCTGAGAATGTCGGAGCGTTTTTTACATCTGATAACAGAAAAGGCCGCTATTATGCTCCCCGCAAACACATAGAATGTATAGTATGCGTCGTTTTGCCATATGCCACTTAGTATGCTTATGATGAAGGAGAAAATAATTGCCGTGTGTGAATCGAAAAGGAGCATCACAAGCATTGCCCCTGCCTGCACGGGCAGTCCGTAGATTATTGTCTTTTGTTCATGCAACCCTAGTCCTCTGGTAAAATTGATAAAAATATATTCTATCAGGCGGCCAAAGACTAATGTGCCAAAGAACATCAGCCCAAGCAGCATTATCATCTTCTGCAGCTTTAAATACGATGGTTTATATCGGAATATATCCATAAACATTATGGACACAGCTATCATGCAGATAGAAAAAATCCCTATGAAATTAGACACATCCAGAGATTTCACAATGGTCACAGAGATGAGCAGGGAAAAAGTCAAAACGAAATACAAAATCTTAGGGTCAATGTTGTGTTTGAATATCTTAAAGGGTTTAACGCCTTTCGTGCTTCTCATAGGCCTTTATAATCTCCTGTACCAGTTTATGTCTGACAACGTCTTTTTCGGAAAAATAGATAGTCTTAATTCCCTCAATATCTTTCAGGATGCGTTGTATCTCGACAAGGCCGGAGGTCTTGTCCGGGGGCAGGTCAATCTGTGTTATGTCGCCGGTGATTACCGTCCTGGAATTGATACCGAGCCGTGTGAGGTACATCTTCATCTGTTCAGCCGTGGTGTTTTGCGCCTCGTCCAGTATAACAAAAGCGTCTTTGAGCGTCCTGCCGCGCATATACGCAAGGGGGGCTATCTCAAGGAGGCCTTTTTCGATGAGCATTGAGGCCTTATCGGCGTCTATCATATCGAAGAGGGCGTCGTACATGGGTCTCAGATAGGGATTTATCTTTTCGTACACATCACCGGGCAGGAAGCCGAGTTTCTCCCCGGCCTCAACAGCAGGACGAGCGAGGATTATTCGGCTCACCTGTTTTTTCATATAGGCGTTGACGGCCATAGCCATAGCCAGATAGGTCTTGCCCGTGCCGGCCGGTCCAATGCCTATGACTATATCGTGAGTCTTTATAGCCTCTAAATACTTCCACTGTGTCTCTGTTTTTGGGGCGATATATCTCGTCTTTGACGGTACGGGGATATAGTTGTCAAAGACATCCCTCAGACCGGCACTGTCCTCAGCAACGCCAAAGCGGTTTATCGCGTTCCTTATGTCGTCTGTCCTTAAAATGTTGCCCTCTTTTTTATAATCATATATATCCAGAATCATCTTTTTAGCTATCTTCACCTTGTCGTCGCTGCCTTCTATTATGACCTTGTTGCCCCTGACACTGACAGCAATCCCAAGGGTATCCTCAACTGCCTTCAGGGATTGGGAGAGGCCGGCATTCAGAAAATCAAGGTCTTTATAACTGCTTATCGGTATCTCTAAGGTTATCGTTGGGCCTCCTTCATAAAGCCCCTGATACCTTTCTTGTTTAATCGCGTCATCATCTGTGACGCCTCCGACTTTGTAAAATTGCCTCCAACTCTTACCTTAAATAGTGTGACGCCATCGTTAACGGGATTTTTTATAACATCGGAGTCAAATCCTTTTATTTTGAGATCGTCCTGAAGCCTCATAGCATCGCCGACATTTTTAAACGCGCCTATTTGAATAAAATATTTTTCGCCTGAGTTTGCCGGTGGACTCTCCCTTGGTATTTTTTGCTGTTTGGCGGTGGTCTTTGCTGATTCTTTGGCCGCGTGAAACGTGCCCTGGGTGCCCACAGCGGGAGGTGCCACAGGCGTTAGGACGTCCTTAACCGCGGGGCTATTAGTTACAGGGGTGGGTGCGGGTGTTTTTGTCTCAACCTGAGGCTTGGTATCAGGGACTCGCTTTGGTGCATCGGGGGATTTCGCCTTGGGCAGGGTAGGGCTTGTGGCCCTGGGTAATTCCGCCGCGGGCTTTAATTGACCCGGTTGCTCCGGCTTTAATTGGTCCGGCTTTATTTGTTCAGCATGGGGGGGCTGAGGCCTTACAGCGTCGGCATGTTGAAGTTCTTCGCCCGGGTTGACGAGTTCGTAGTTTTTAACCGCCGGAGGTACATCCTGCGGTTTAACCGCGGCTGCTTCTGTTTGTGCGGGTGGCGCTGGTGGAGCGGGGACTGCCGGCTTAACCGTCCTTGCCTCAATAATGGCCGATTCAGCCTTCTTTGCCACAGCCGTAGTTGTTACCTTTTTACCTGCGAAAAACCCCAAAATAAAGCTCGCAGACGAAAACAACACCACTACCACAATCAACAACCCCTTCCCTTCAATAAAGTCATAACCAATCTTATCAAATAATCTGCCCTTCACAGTATAAGCATAACATCACCGTAGGAGAAAAATCTATATTGGGCGGCTATGGCAGTTTTATAAGCACGCAAAAGACGGTCTTGCCCTGCAAATGCACAGGCAAGCAACAGCGGTGTG
The DNA here is from genome assembly GCA_015233685.1 of Nitrospirota bacterium. Taxonomy (GTDB): domain Bacteria; phylum Nitrospirota; class Thermodesulfovibrionia; order Thermodesulfovibrionales; family Magnetobacteriaceae; genus Magnetominusculus; species Magnetominusculus dajiuhuensis. Next base: position 24,629 of record JADFXF010000026.1, read on the forward strand.
GAGCGCGGCAGGTGAAAATTGGTTATAAGCGCGGTGGCTGCCTTAAATTCATAACCGGGATAGATAAAAATATCCGTAGAGGCGGTTATTCTCTGGTAGCCATTGGCTGAGTCGCTTGTGTTGATTAATTTGTATCTGCCGCACGACAATGCCTCAATTGCCCTTGTCGTTGTTGTGCCGACTGTGACGGTCTTATTGCCGTTTATTTTGGTTTCCTTTATTTTCTCAGGCAGGGATGTGTCAATTTCAAACCTCTCGCTGTCCATCTTGTGGTCTGAGACATTGTCAGTGTGAATCGGTTTAAATGTCCCCTCGCCGACATAGAGCGTGACAGTCTCAAGCACTACGCCCTTGTGTCTTAGAGAGTTAAGTATCTCATGTGTGAAGTGAAGCCCGGCGGTAGGGGCGGCTATTGAGCCTTCTTTTTCGGCATACACGGTCTGGTATCTCTCCGTGTCAATGCCGCATGGGGGCCTTTTGATATATGGGGGCAGGGGCATAAGGCCGATTTCCCGGAGTTTGTCCTCTAATGGGCCGTCATGGTGAAAAACCGCCGCCTTCCCATCTGAAACATCGGCATAAAAATCTTCTGAAAAAAACACCCGCCCGGTATATTTTCCCTTTGTGAGAATTCGATAAGCGCCGGTTTCATTCTTTTGTGCAATGAGCACGCCGATAGCCTTGCCTGCCTCGGTTTTACCCGCAAGCCTTACGGGGAGGACTTTTGTATCATTGAGGACAAGCATGTCACCGGCGTTAAAATAATCCGTTATGTCATCAAACGTCCGGTGTTCAATACAGTTGTCCCCGCATAGCACCATGAGTCTGGATTTACCCCTATCATCCGGAGGATATTGGGCTATTAACTCCTCAGGGAGGTCAAATAAAAACCCGGACATTCTCATCTGCACAAAACTGAGGTTAACATATGGCATAATTATACAACATTAGTTTTACCTTTTAATGAGAAATTTGTTATATAATTACACACGCGTATAATCAATCAATTGAACAGGAGGTGATAAACGTGAACTATAAGAGTTTAATAGTTTTTACTGGCATTGCCTTGTTATTGTCCGGTTTTTCTGGCAATGCAAACGCGGTGCCCATAACTGTTGATTTGCCGGGGCTGTCAACTGTCACTGCTGGCGATTTAACGCCCGGCAATAGTGTCAGCACATGGCCTGAAGGCGGTAATCCTGTATTATTAGCGGAAGGGCCGCCGCCGCCACCAAAAAATCAGGGCAATGTGCGTCGTCCCGCACCTCAGTCCCCGGCCCCCCGGCCACCAGCTCCGATTTTTCGTCGTCCAGCGCCGGTGCATCGTCAGCCAGCAGAGGTGCGCCGCCATGCTGAAGAGATGCGCCGCCATGCCGAAGAGGTGCGCCGCCATCGGGCAGAGGAGCGTCGTCACCAGATGCCTGGCTCTCAGCCACCGGCTGTGGCAACCCAACCGCCATCGGGTTCTCAGCCGTCAGGAGTGCTACCTCGCCCGACATCGGGTTCTCAGTTTCCAACTATGACTCCTCCATCGGGTTCTCAGCCGTCGGCAGTGGTACCTCGCCCGACATCGGGTTCTCAGCTTCCAACTATGACTCCTCCACCGAAATCGCCATAGATGGGAGTTCGTAAGACATTATCGGCGTTGTTAACAGGCCTTGTGTTGAAAAACATGAGGCCTTTTCCTTGATTGTGGAGTGAAACTAAAGATATTCCTTGACATGAGTTCATGTGTTATTAGACAATAGGTAGGCATGGTTGTTATAGTTGTGTAGTAGCGCAGGTGGCTGTAAGTAGCGCAGGTGGCTGTAAGCGGCGCAGGTGGCTGTGAGCGGGCGATGGCAGCTATGGTGAGTTATAAATCCATTTGGTTGTGTGTTCATTAGTAACTAAGGAAGAGTATATATAATTAAACAAGGGAGGTGATAAGTTATGAACTATAAGATTTTGTTACTAATAATGACCGTTGCATTGTTGTTGTCCGGTTTTTCGGGTAATGCCTCTGCTACGAGTGTGCCTGATTTGGCTATTGCCCCTATGAGTGGATTGACGGCCGATTCGCCTGTTGTCGGCAATGTCGCACATGATGCCGGAGCATGGATTGTCCCGCCTCAAGGCGATAACACTGTGTTGTTGGCCAAAAGGCATCATCGGCATAAGCATAAAAGCTCAAAGCGCCGCAGACATTCGTCTCGCAATGCAGCGCCGGCTCAGCAGCCGCCAATGCAGCCTGCTCCACAGAGGTAAGAAACATACTGGTAATTTAAGCAGTTAAGGGGCCTTGTGCCGGAAGGCACGAGGCCTTTTCCTCCCCCTTGAGTTATACAAGATATGTTTCCTGACCGGTTTTATGAGTGGGGTTACGAATCCATAGTGGTTACGAATACCCGGAACAGATGCACGGAGGTGACACAAATGAAGAAAGTGATAGTTATTTGTATCTCAATATTAGTACTGGGGTTAATGCTGTCGGGCGTAGTTGCGGCTCAGGGTCCTTTGAGGGACACCGTGATTTCCGGCAAGTTGGCTGAGGCACAAATGTTGCTTGATGAATGTTATCGTATGGGCACGATTTCAAGGAGGGCGGCGGCAGAAATCCACAGCCGCATCAACTTCTACAGAGAAAGTTCCTTTAACACGGAAATCCGCCACGGAGGGGTGATACCCCGCCGTGAGGCAATTAGAATCAACAACGACCTTGACAATCTGATAAGAGAAGTTGCGGCGCTGAGGAGCGCTCCATTGCCATTACCGCCGCCTCAGTACCCACCACAACAGTTCCCGCCACAACAGTATCCACCACAACAGTATCCGGGGCCGCGATACCCATAAGACGGCAAGCAGGATATTTACAAGTTAACGACGTCAGCAGTCCCCATGTTGGAAGACTTGGGGGCTGCCTCTTCTTTCACCATACGGCGTGTCAGCCTGTGTTATGGAGATTGTCTTATTCCATTTCTAAATCATACCTACAATAATATATTTCATCTCACTCCGCAACAAAAAATTGTCATCACCCTTCTTGTCTTGTCGTCATTCCGGCTTGTCCGGAATCGTATTTGGCTTGAGGATGTGCTGAGACAGATTCCGGACAAGCCGGAATGACAGACTAA
>JADFXF010000027.1 GCA_015233685.1 Nitrospirota bacterium
CTTTCGACTCTTTTGAAAATCACCTTGAAAAATCATTGCTTGACTTGGAAAACAATAAAGATAGAGTACGCTCTATCGTTTCTTGGCCTTGGATTATTAATGCCCTTATGTCTTAGAAATAGAATTACATGTATATTACATTAACACTACTGTATATTACACGAATGTTATATTTCGGTTAATATGCAACAGAGGATATGACGTTACATCGTTTTAATTGCGTATGTGCATCCCAAGGGCAGGCCATATAATCCAAATCGCCACCGCTAAAATAACAAACAAAATGACGCTCAAAAGTATGCCTTTTGTGAAAAACTCACGGGCGGTAAACTGCTTCGATTCAAAGGCGATTGCGTTGGACGCGGAGCTTTTGATAAGCAAAAATGGCATCGCCGACGCCACGGATATGCTGAAAAAAACAACCTCAGGCGTAACACCGGCATATCCGGACATAACCAGCCCAATCGGCAGCACAAGCACAACGGCCACCGCGTTTGTTAACACGTTGGAAATAATGAACACAACAACGGCAAGCAAGGCCAGAAAGGCAAACCAATGAAGATTCGCAAAAATCCCGACACACCGCACACCAAGCCACGCCGACGCCCCCGTATCCCACAGGCAATACCCTATGCTCATCGCCCCGCCAAAAAACAACACAATGTTCCACGGCACATCCTCCAGATGCTTAACCTCCATCAGCTTAAATATATAGATCATCGCCGTGGAAATCAGTATCAGGGCCGCCTTGTCCGATGTCTTTAGAGTGGGAAGATATGAGGAGATTATCAAAAGTGAAACGACGGCCGTTACAATAATTATAGTCAGCGTTTCTTTCTGTGAGAGCGGGCCAAGCTCGGCATACATCTCCTTAAATCTATTGCTCAATCCACTTAGGGATTTCCTGTTCGGCCTGAAAAAAACCACCGCAAATACCCAAATAACAACTATCGCTATCCACCCAATCAAAGACATGTATTTCGAATAACCGGCAAAGGAGATGTCCCTTCCTGCGACCTCTTTGAAAATCGCGATAGATAAAATCGCCCGCGGGGCACTAAACAAGGTGAACATACTTCCCGCCCCGGCCGAAAACGCCATGCCCATAAACAGACCCTTGCCAAACCTCGTTGGGACGTCCTCACGCCTGTAAAGAGAATAAATCGCCCATATCAGTGGAAATATAGCCGCCGCAGACGACGTATTTGACATAAAGTGAGACAAAAAGGCCATCAGAAAGAATGTCCCCCCGTAAATCACTATCGTATTCTCGCCAATAATGGACAGGATTTTATAGGCAATCCTCCTTGTCAGCCCCGTTCCGGCAAAGACCATACCCATGACTATCGCGGCAAAGATGAACACCACGGCAGGGTCCATGTAATCAGAGAAAACCCTTTTGGCGTCCCTTATGTGCAAAAGCGCCTGAGCTGACCCCATGATAAGCCCCGTAACACCGGCGGGCATCACCTCAAAAAACCACCATATCACGCCCATCAATAGCACGGCCAACGCCCCCTTGCCCTCTCTGGTCAGGGGAAACCGCACCCCCGACGGGTCAACGGCGTCAGGCAGCCCCGGCATATAGTAAACCGCAAGAAACACCGCCATGCCCAAAATAATATAAAACACCCTTTTCCAATCTATCCTCGCCTTCGGCCTCGAAACCTCCAAAGTCTGTGAGACTTTGGAGGAATCAGAGGGGGCGTTTAATATCTTTTGAGCCATAGTCTCCTTATATGCGCGGCCAAGCGATTTAAGCGATTACGCTATGGGGCTTGACAATTCGTTAAAAATATCAAGCAGCGTTACTATTCCTACGAGTTTCCTCTTATCTTCCAGCACGGGCAGCAAAAACAGGTCGTTTGTAAGCATCGCATAAACGGCCTTTGCCAGATGGTCATCCGTACCGGCGAAATGCTCTATGGGATAGAGGATATCGCTTACCTGTTTTTGTAACAGTTCCTTGTTGGACATGTCAAACATCGTGTCCCAAACAAGGGACAGGGCCATGTCGCCCTCCTGAGCGCTGTGTTCATGTTGTGATGAGGTCCTCAGGTATACCGGCTCTAAACCTCTGAGTATATCTTTTATCCCCAACGTGCCGACAAGATGGTATTTTTCCTCAAATACCAGCACGACAATCTGGTGAGGGGCCTTCTCAAGCCCCGCACTTTTTATTATCCCTATGGCCTGTCTGATTGTAAACCAATATGGGATGTGTGGAAATTCAAAAATATCTTTCATGAGGTCTTTTACCCTCTTATCCGCTGGCATTATTTGAGCCTCCCAATGATTTTTTATTGCCACAAGCGACCATAAATGTTATCATACACCATAGTATAAATAAAACGGTGGGATTCTTTCAAAGAAACGTGGGATTTTTTAAAAAAATATTAGGCACATTTTCTGGCGGCTCCGCAAAGTCGGCAATGGATGACTATGCCGCCCAAAAGGAGATGTTTGCCCGCAAATACACCTCTTTTCAGGCGCTGCTTAGTGCCAACAACTCCATTCTTGAGATAATGGCCGATATGGAAGATAAACTCTCAGGCGAATACCTGATTGACAGACACTACATCGTCCAAAACGCCGCGGCTATTACCGGCAATGTAAAAGACCTCATTGATAGATTAAACGAGATTGCAGAGGGCAGATACGCTGGCCTTTACGAAAGATACCAACATATAAGCGCAGGGCTTGATGAGGCGTTCAGCAGAAGGAGGCCGGTTGCCGGTGGAAGTCTTACCGTTGCCTATGACGACATAGATAAGTCAATGACCGACCTCGTAGGGGGTAAAAACGCCAATCTCGGCGAGATGAAAAATGCCGTCTCTGTCCCTATTCCCAAGGGCTTTGCCATAACCTCAGCCGCATACATACGGTTCATGCAACATAACGGTTTTCTGGACAAAATTAATCAGACACTCAGCGCCCTGACTGTCAATAACCTTGAGGCGCTGAGGGCGGCAAGCAGAGAGATAAAAGAACAAATCCTTAATGCGCAACTCCCCGCCGATATGCACTCGGCCATCATGGACACATACGAAAAGGTCTTTGAAGGGCGCGACACAGTCGTATCAATCAGAAGCAGCGCTGTGGAAGAGGACGACGAGTTCAGCTTTGCCGGCCAGTATTCCACGTATCTGAACGTCAAAAAGGCGGATGTCCCGGCGAAGTACAAGGCCGTCATCGCAAGCCTGTTTTCAGACAACGCAATCTTCTATTATAAGACGAAGGGATTTAGGGAAAGCGACATGGCCATGGCCGTAGGCGTGGTGGAAATGGTCAGGGCAAGGGCAGGCGGAGTGATGTATTCAAACGACCCCAACGACGCCTCCATCCACAATATCATAATAAACTCCGCATGGGGTCTGGGCTGCACCGTAGTTGACGGCACCGTCTCCCCTGAGACATACACCGTGGCCAAAGCACCTGAACTCAAAATCATATCAAGGACAATATCAGAGCAGTTAATCATGGCCGTTTGTAATGACACCGGCAGCATAGACGAGCTGCCAACGACAGATACGATGCGTGGAAAGGCGTCTGTTTCCGACGCGCAGATAATGGAGCTGTCCAAATACGCACTGACCCTTGAGAGACACTTTGGCGTAACACAGGACATGGAGTGGGCGGTTGACGAGGGTGGCGGGTTATTATTTCTGCAAACACGGCCTCTGCATATCTATACGCATGAAACCGCACCTGATGTACCGACCGACATAAAGGGGCATCAACGGCTCATCGGCAAGGGTGTCGTCACCTGTAAGGGCATAGGACATGGCAAGGCATTTATCATAAGAAGAGAGGATGACTTATTGGATTTCCCCGAAGGCGGCGTTCTCATCTCCCGAACGACCTCACCGCGCTACGTGACTGTGATGAACAAGACCGCGGCGATAGTTACAAACCTTGGCGGGACAACCGGGCACATGGCCTCTCTGGTGAGGGAATATCAGGTGCCGACACTGCTGGATACGGAAATTGCCACTGAGGCAATCAGGCACGGGCAGGAGATAACCGTTGACGCGGTAAACGGCTATGTCTATGACGGTTATGTAACTGAGCTTATAGATAATTATGAAAACAGGCCAAACCCGTTTCGGGAAACGCTTCTGTTTCGGATATTGTCACAGGTACTGAAATGTATAGTGCCTCTGAACCTCACAGACCCGGACTCTGAGCAGTTCTGCCCCGCAAACTGCGCCACCTACCACGACATCACTAGGTTTGCCCACGAAAAGGCCATGCGGCACATGTTCCTTATCACTGATGTTGCGTCAGTGCAGCCGGGCTTCGGGGCTGTCAGAATGGTCACCGGCCTTCCCATTGATTTATATGTGATAGACTTAGGAGGCGGTATTGAGGGTACACCTAAGAGACTAAACCCTGAGCATATACGCTCGATTCCGTTTATCGCTTTTTTCAGGGGACTTACCTCCATGAAATGGCCACAGGGCAGGCCGCTTGACGTAGGGGGGTTTATGGGCATGATAGCGCATTCGGCCACAATGAGCGAGGCGCAGATTGATGAGATGGCAAAATGCAGTTTCACATTTCTGTCAGACCACTATATGAATTTTTCGATAAGGCTTGGCTATCACCTGTCGTTAGTGGAGGCATATGTTAGTGACAATTTAAATGACAACTATATTAAATTCCACTTTAAGGGCGGCGGGGCGCAGGAGGACAGGCGGCTAAGAAGGGTGAGGCTCATTTCGGAGATACTAAGAGAGATAGACTTTGATTCGATAGCCGTAAAGGGCGACGTAATTGACGCGCGCCTGTCAAAGTACAAGAGGCAGTCTATTGAGCAAAAGATGGAGATAATGGGCAAGCTGACAGTTTATACGAAGCAGCTCGACATGGTCATGTACAACGACTCAGTGACTGACCAATATAAAGCCGAATTCATAAAAGACCATATCGCCGGATGCAACAAATGATAAACTTATCTGGAATTGGCAGCGGAAGGCAGCTATGCTTATTTATTAAGACATCTGGATTTATAAGGCACGTGGCGCCTATGCCCGCAATGCCTCAATCATGTCTTTGGGTATTCGCTTAGGTTTCATTTCAGTCCCGACGATTGCCAGACTTGTCTTCGCGGTTGATATTTTTGTCTCTGGATTATTCAGGTATAATTTATGCGCGAAGGTTATTGAGGCCACCGTTATCTCCTCTATTTCGGTGTGGATGGTTATGATGTCGGCGTATCTGGCCGGTTTGTGATACCTTATATCAACGCTCACCACGACGAAGAACGTCCCCTCGTTCATCAAATCGAGGATTCTTATGCCGCGCCGCTCAAGGAAATCCGTCCTCGCCCTCTCCAGAAACCCCAGATACTTGCCGTAGTAAACCACGCCGCCGCAGTCTGTGTCCTCGTAGTATATCCTTATGTCTATTGTGTCGGCCATTCGTTCATTATGTATAAATTCTACGGCAGTTTCTCTCCCGTAATTATGCGTATTACGTCGTTATACATCGCAAAGGCCATCAGCATCAGCAAGAGCGCAAGGCCTATTTTTTGCGCTATGGCAATGGCCTGTTCACTCAGTGGCCTCTTTCTTACCGCCTCAATCGCCAGATAGACCATGTGCCCGCCGTCCAGTATCGGTATTGGAAACAGGTTGAACACGCCGAGGTTTATGCTGATTACGGCCATGAACATTATAAAGCTCAGAAAGCCGCCCGATGACTGCTTGGCCGCCATTTGAAATATCATAATAGGGCCGCCTATCGTGTTTGCCGGTATGACGTGCTGGAAGAGTTTTACAATGGAAAGCAGCAGCAGCACGATTACCTCCCATGTCTTTTTAAATCCCATGACGATGGATTCAAAGACGCCGTAGGTGACTTTATTGGCGTCTCCGCTTGGAGATATTCCAATCAGCCCCATGCGCACCTCCTCGCCGAACAGGTTTTTTGACGCCTTGTTCTCCGGTGTTATGGTGAGTTCACGGCTTGAGCCGTCTGCCCCCTTGATTGTGAAATTGAGCGCCTTGCCGGGGTTGTCGTGGATTATCTCTGTCATCTCGTCCCAGTATTGGACCTTAGTGTGGCCTATCTGCGTTATCATGTCGCCGGATTTTAGTCCCGCTGCCGCCGCCGGGGAGAGCTTCGCGGCCTCGCCAATTACCGAAAGATACCTCGGCACACCTGTAAGAAATATGACGCTAAACAACAAGACGGCAAAAAATATGTTAAACAGAGACCCGGCACAGACCACAATAGCACGCTTGTAAACCGGCTGGGCAAAGAACGCCCTGTCCTTTTCCTCTATCTCCAGCGCGTCATCGGCAACCGGCATCTCCTCCCCGTGCATCTTCACATAGCCGCCCACTAAAAAGGCAGACAGCACATACTCTGTGTCTCCGTATTTCCTGCCTATTAATTTCGGGCCCATCCCCAGAGAAAACTTTGTCACCTTTATACCCACCGCCTTGGCAAGGATAAAGTGCCCGGATTCATGCACAAATATCAATATCCCCAAAAGCAGTACCGCATACACTATTGTCATATTTAATTACCCCCGCCGCAATTTGCCTTCGCAATTTCATTGGCCGTGCGCCTTGCCCATTGATCGGCCTCAAAGACCGCGTCAAGCCGCGCCACGGTTACATTGTGTCTCATCATTACCTCTTCTATAATAACAGGTATTTGTGTAAAATTAATAACGCCTTTTAAAAACAACCAGACCAGCTCCTCGTTTGCCGCGTTGACCGCGGCCGACATTGTGCCGCCTGCCTTCAGAGCCTCATATGCAAGGGCCAGGCACGGGAATGCCTCAGTGTCTGGTGTGTGAAACGTCAGGGCGGAGATTTCCTCAAGCCGCAGCCTCTCTATCACGCCCTCCATCCTGTCCGGATAGGACATGGCGTACGCTATCGGCCCTTTCATATCCGGCACTGACAACTGTGCGAGCAGGCTGCCGTCAATCAGCTCCACAAGTGAGTGTACTATGCTCTGGGGATGAATGAGCACGTCTATGGCACCGGGCGCTATATCGAATAAATGATGCGCCTCTATCACCTCAAGCCCTTTGTTCATCAGCGTTGCGCTGTCAATGGTTATCTTGTTTCCCATGCTCCAGTTGGGGTGTCTCAGGGCGTCGGCCGCTGTGACGTCCGCCAGGGCGTCCATGCTCCTGCCGAAAAACGGCCCTCCTGAGGCCGTAAGGATTAGTCTGCTTATGTGGGCCTTAGGGCGGCCATCAAGGCACTGAAATATGGCGCTGTGTTCGCTGTCAACTGGCAGCACTTTAACGTTACGCCTTTTGGCCTCTTCCATTACCGCGGAACCGGCCATTACAAGGGTTTCCTTATTGGCCAGCCCTATGTCCTTGCCGGCCTTGATAGCGGCAAGGGTCGGCCTAAGGCCGGAGGCCCCCACTATTGCTGATATAACAAAGTCCGCCTTTTCGTACGCCGCCGCCTCGCAAACGCCCTCCTGTGAGCTGAGGACATTGAGCCTCTGGCCGTCAATGCCGGTAATGCCGGCGGCTTTGACCCATTGCCTGAGTTGCGCGGCGCTCGTTTCGTCTCCCACACCCACTATCTCCGGCCTGAAGTCAAGGATTTGCCGCTTTAGCAGTTCGACACTCTTATTGGCGGCAAGGGAGACTACCCTGAACCTGCCGCCTGAATTTGCTATGGCCTCAAGCGCACTACGCCCTATCGAGCCAGTGCTTCCCAACAGTGTAATATATTTTATGCCGCTATTCATTAATGTACATTAACAAGCAGTATCAGATAATACAGCACAGGGGCGGCGATAAGCATCCCGTCAACCTTGTCCAGTATCCCGCCGTGCCCCGGGAGGGAACTCCCTGAGTCCTTAATATTTCTTTCCCTTTTGAACATTGACTCAATCAGGTCGCCTATGATGCCCAAAACCCCCATCACTATGCCCACAACTATGGTTGTCAGATAACTAATCTGGAATTTGAAGCCGATTTTTAATATTACCGCCGAGGCGGCTCCCCCTATGAGTGCTGCCACAGCCCCCTCGATAGTCTTATTTGGGCTGATACGCTCATAGAGCTTCCTGCGCCCTACCGCCTTGCCGACGTATAAGGCGGCGCTGTCCGCGCCCCAGATAACAAACATCAGGAACAGGACAACCTCCGGGGCAACCGCCCTGAGTTTTATAAAATAACTCAAAGACACCGGAATGTAAAACAAGCCGGTCAGAAACGGGGCTATATCAAACAGGGCGTTGTCCGGCCCCTTGCGGCCAAATAGCCGAATAGTCGCACATCCCATGAACATAGCGGCAAACACATAGGCCGGTATCTCATTATATTCATATGTCATATACAGGGGAATTAATCCAACCACAGAAAACACATGCCGGGGGAGTTCTTTTATGCCGTACATGCAGAGGAATTCCTCCATGCAGATAAACGCCGCAAAAAACATCAGCACCAGGAAATAGTAATCCGGCAGGTACATAATATAGGCGTACAAAAGCGGCAATAGTATTGCGGCAACAATGAGTCTTTTTAAGAGCATCTGCCTATGTTTCAGCCTTATCGGGAATCATACCAAAGCGCCGCTGACGGAGCTTGTAGTCTTCAATTGCATACATGAATTCCTCTTTTGTAAAATCCGGCCACAGCGTATCGGTGAAAAACAACTCCGCATACGCCGCCTGCCAAACCAGAAAATTGCTTATCCTCTTTTCGCCGCCGGTTCTTATAATCAGGTCTACTGGCGCAACACCTCCCGTGTCAAGGTTCTCCTCAAATGACTCTTCATTTACCTCGTCCATATCGCCGCCCTTTTCAATGAACCTCTTCACCGCCCTGACTATCTCATCCCTGCCACCGTAGCTGATTGCCATCATCAGGTTCATGCCCTTGTTACCACCTGTGATACGCTGCGCCTCTTCCACCAGATATTGTATGTTGTCGGGGAGTTTTTCCTTATTGCCGATAACCTTAAAGACCAATCCCTTGTTCAGAAGGTCTTCTATCTCAGTTTTAAGATAAAAATCAAGCAGGTCCATCAACGTTATAACCTCGTCGTGTGGCCTCTTCCAGTTTTCTATGGAAAAGGCATAGAGGGTGAGGGTCTTAATACCTATGTCGGCGGCGGCCTCAATTATCTCCTTTGTCCTGCCCGCGCCTTTGCGGTGGCCTTCCACGCGCGGCATACCACGCTGGTTTGCCCATCTGCCGTTACCATCCATGATTATACCCACATGTTTTGGTATGGTATGGTCTGTCAATTATACCTCCGCCTCTATAGCAATTTATATACAAACAGGTTCGTAGTAAGGGGATTTTCTCCCTTAAGTATACCTGACAGATTAAGTCCCAGCATCGGTCTGGCCAGCACATATATCCTGTCCTTGTATATCGTATAGTCTATTATATTTCCCGATATCGCGCCAACAAGGGCGTTCTCCTCGACAGAGATACCGTTAAATCCATAGCTCATTATATATGATTTCTTATAACCCAATGACACAGAGGTCAGGGCAAGTGGCACCCTCCTGATAGCTACGCCCTTATTGTGAAACAAATACATCTTATCACTTATATGCCATTTGCTTCCTTCTGTTATGATAGTAGGGCCGGGTATCGTGTACTCCCTTGAAAAGCCGCCCATATTGCCCTTACTCCGCCAGATACTTGTCCCCGCTGAGTCCTTCACAGTGAGATGGTTAAAGACGTCGTAATATAACATCGCAGGTTCTGATTTCTTATTAGGGTCCCCTGTGGCGGCCTCAAGGTTTACAAAATCATACAGATTAATGCCGGGCGGCAGCTTTATCTTTCCCTCTTCCTTAAAAGAAGAGCCGTCCCAGACTATGTATTGCACATCGCCGCTTTGTCCTTCACTGGTCGTGTAGCGCTGAAACAGGAGTTTATTGTTATAGACCCTTAAAAAGCCGTGGGCCTTCCACAACTCCCTGAGCTGCCCACCCTCAACGCCATAGATGAACGCCCTTGCGCCGTCATAGGCCATTGAGGTTACGATTATCTCGTCTTTGCCGTCTTTGTTTATATCAATAACGTCCACATATACGTTATCGCTCATCCTGTCGCCCTTGAGTTCCATTATCTTGTTCATATCAACGCCGGGCTTGTAAACGGCCAGGTTAGAGCCGCTGCTGAAGATAAGCTCAACCCCGCTGCCACCGTCAAGGTTGCCTATTGCCATAAGGTCGTACGCAATGGGCATGTGATACGTAAGGACAGGGTCGTTCAACACGGACAGGAATATGTCGGCGGAGGCAAGTATTTCCTGAAGATAGGCCTCAGAGATCGCGGCGGTATCTGAAAAAACCTCCTTACGGTCAGAGACCCAGAAGATGCGTTGTTTTAAATAGCTGTCCTCATCCATAATCGCGTCTTTCTTTGAGCCTTCAACGAGGATAATCAAATCGGCACCCAGCTTTTTTGCTTCCTCAAACAGCGCGTCGGTGTTTTCGGCGGCAATGGCCGTATCAATAAGCTCGAAGCGCCCGCTCTGTTTGAGCATCCTGTAGTAGACATCGCCAAGGAACCAGTTGACGGACTTGTCCTGATAAAACAGGGCCTTGACCTTTGACTTTGACAGACGCGCGATGTCGCCTTTATGTGGTGTGCCTTTTATGAGGTGCGCCTCCACGGTGCCGTTGGACTTCACGCCAGTTATCTCAACTGAGCCGATGTGGCTCTCGAAATGCCCAAGCGGCTCGTTTGTGACAGGGTGATAGAAGACAGCGCCCTCGCTAAAGACATCGAATCTTGTGCCTTTTACGGCCTTCTCCGAGGACTCCCCCGTGAGGGTAACGTTGTCCCCTTTAACAGTTTCGATTTTAAGCGCCAATGGTTGAAAAAAATTGACGGTCTTGTCGGCAAGCGGCCTCAGTGGCTCATCCGCCCCACATACGCCGCTAACAAACGGCAAAATGAACAATAACTGGCACAAGACAATACATATAGCGTACGGCAACGTTCTTTTCGTCATAATAGTCCCATCCTCATCATAATAGCCCACCCTCATAGTTTTAGTCAGCTTCTATTATAGCAGTATCCCGACACACAATTGTATCATAAATTATCCACTAAATACTGTCTATATTCTATGGGTGTGTGTTAAAATCCATCGTGAGCGAAAGAAACGGCAAAATAGTCTCAGTAAACACGAGCAAAGAAAAGGGCGAGAGAAAGTCGCCCGTTAAAACGGCCGTGCTGATAACGAACTTTGGCATAGAGGGCGACGCCCACGCCAGTGGGCAATGGCACAGGCAGGTCAGTCTGCTTGCCATTGAAAGCATAAAAAAAATGCAGGCGCTTGGCCTTGACGTGGATTGCGGCGATTTCGCTGAGAACATTACAACCGAGGGCATACCGCTTCCCACACTGCCCATCGGTACCAGGATGTCTATCGGAGAGACCGTCAGGGTCGAGGTAACACAAATCGGCAAGGAGTGCCACAACAGATGCGCGATTTACTATCAGGCAGGGGATTGCGTTATGCCCTCTGAGGGGATTTTCGTGCGAGTCCTTGAAGGTGGCGCTATCATGCCGGGAGATAAAATAGTAGTCCACGGCTGTACGGGTGACTAGTTCTCCGCTGGCTTTAAATAAATACTGCCATTTTTATTATACGATTTGAAACTCTGTGGCGAGAGGAGCAAGGCCTTTTCCACTTCGGCCATAGCGTCCCCGACCCTTCCCGAGGCTATGTATGCCTTGCTTAAAATATACCGGCACCTCCACTTATTAGGGCTCTTTTTTACCGTGTCTTCCCACAAAGTCACGTCACTTTTCCATACCTTATTTCTTTGAACCGTTGCAATACATAAAAATATAATCAGGATTGCAACCACAACCTCTTTCCCTTTTTTTGAAAAAAAGATACTTATTCGTTTATTTATCGGGAATGCCTCTAATATAGAAAATATGGCTATAAAAAAGCCTATGGACGGCAGATACAGCCTGTGTTCAAATATTACATCAGCTAAGGGCACTAAGCCAGATTCCACTGAAAGGGTAATGAAATACCAAAGCGTTCCGAAGCTGAACAGCCGTAGGTAATATCTTGCCGTTCCCTTGATTTTTTGTGAAAGATAAATGAAATAAAACGCAATCGTAATTAAAGACGTAACAGTGGCAAAACCTGCTAACACCTTGATTTGGAAAAAGCTTTTATAAATTGGATAATCGTAATCAAGGTTTAGATTTGTTGGAATAAACAACAGTTTAAAGTAAGTCAGCATAACGGGAAACTGGGTAATAACGTAATTATAATGAGACATCTTTATAGTCTTTGCAGTGCTATACGAATACAATATACGCGATATATCTCCTTTGACAAGAGTCATGGGAATTAATAAGACCAGTAAAATAATTGGTAATAGAATGAATAATCTTTTTTTAGATTTTCCGGTAATAAATAAAAACTCGAACATGGCTATTGTTATTGGTATAGTAAAGGCTATTTCCTTTGTTTTCATCGCAAGAATTGATGAGACAAAGCAGGCAATAAAGCAGAAAACACATCTGCCCGTTGAATTCGTCCTCAATTTCATGTAATAAATTATGGCAACCAAATAAAAAGTTGTCGAAAGGGACTCAAATCTCTGGACTATATACGTTACTGACTGGGTTTGAATGGGATGGACTACGAAAAATGCGGAGGCGAAAAATGCTAACGTATCTATAGATTTATGTTCAGTAAAATCCGAAAAAAATGGGGTTTTTGTTATCAAATGAATCATTCTGTACAACAGCAGCGCGTTACTAATATGTATAAAAATATTAACAATGTGATAACTCATGACATGAAGCCCACTAACCCAATAATTAAGAGCAAAAGTAAAATACCCAACGTATCTTGACCTAAAACCATAGTCTCCATGTGAGATCATATGTAAATTAAAATAGTAATGAAGATCCTTAACGTATTTGTTTTCTACAATACTACTAAACCCGTCGAACGTAAAAGGGGCACCTAAAGTGTTGTGATACGAAATAATACCAAGCACACATATAATAATAACGTGGGTTAATTCAGTCATATTCATATGTTTATTTGAGTCTGTCATTTTTCACCTCATCGCCATTCCTCAATTATAGCAGAACCGCAAGGCACAAGTGTATCATAAACTGTCCACTAAATACTGTTCATATTTTGTGGGGATGTGTTAAAATGCGGAGTGAGCCAAAGAAACTGCAACATAAACAGGGCGTCCCGCTTTCCACGCTGCCCGCGGGCACATGGATGTCTTACTCTATGGAAATAACCGCGGCGGTATTGACAATCAGCGACAAGGGCGCTGTCGGGCAGCGCGTGGACGAGGGCGGCCCTGCCGTGTGCGAATTATTAAGGGGTATTGGGGCTGAAATCCTCTTCACCGAGATAATCCCTGATGAGAAGGAGCAAATAAAGGCGCGGCTTATTGCGATGTCTGAAAAGGTTGACCTTGTAATAACAACGGGCGGGACTGGGCTTTCTCCCCGCGACGTAACGCCCGATGCCACGCTTGAGGTGATAGAAAGGGAAGTGCCGGGCATAGGGGAGACGATGCGTGCCGAAGGCCTTAAGGCAACACGCCGGTCTATGCTCTCACGGGCAACGGCTGGCACACGGGGCAACACGTTGATAATAAACCTGCCGGGAAGTGTAAAGGCAGTGAGGGAAGGACTTGCCGCGATACTTGATATCCTGCCCCATGCGATAGAGAAAATCAAGGGCCTGACATCGGACTGCGCCCGGTAGAAAGTACCCAATACAGCCCAAACCCACTGCTCACACGGCCTCGGATATAAATATCCGGCAGTGGAGATAAAAAGTAAACTCGCTGCCGCGGGTCTCAAAGACTCCTGGAATCTCTCCGTACACAGTTTTTATCTTTTGGCCTATCTCCATCAGTACTTTATCGTCTATGTCATATCTTTTGGCAAAATCGCGGGAGGTGACGGGTAAGGCCGCCACCTCTTTATCAAGGGTCTGGATAAAACCATTAGCGCTTAGTATGTTGTATAGTTCATTTACTGAGGGAAACCACTTATTCAGCCCCGGGATGCGAAAGAGTTCACTAAGCAGTGCGGCGTGGGCATCGGTTTCAAAACACGCGGTTTGATGAATGAAACACTCCCCGTGGCGCATCTGCCGTCTGATATGAGACAGGGCGTCCCCTATGCCACCGATGCCAAAGTAATGCAGCACCGAGCGCATTATAAACAGAAGAGGGCCGTTTTGACCGCTTTGGGGCAGCAGGGTTTCTCTTTTGACGGCCTCAATGGGACAATGAATAGTACATATTTGTCCTGTACAGCTTTCACTTAATTGGGAACCTGACATGTCTATGTTGATTAACCGAATCGAAGGATTATTTAATCTCTGTGCTATCTCTTTCAGAATAAAACCGGTTCCACCACCAAGGTCGGCGATTGCGCCAGGGGGCGACAGAGGGTTTACGCGGCTAAGGACGGTCAAAACCAATGGGGCTGCCGCGTCTTTATTTGAAAAATATCCGCCGTGTATGCCGTCCCACAGCTTGCCGGTGATTTTCCCGTGGTTATTCAACTCTTCGTCCATGGATTTCTCCTTTATGAATTTATGGTAATAACATGACACTATAATAACATTAATAAGTACAACTGGTAAGCCTTGCTTCACCATCAAAAAAAATAGAAAACTCGCGTATACGTTGACTTAAACATCCACCGTTGTGTAGGATAAGGCAGGTGTGGAGATAGCGCGGCCTATAAGTGTGTTTGCCATACGTGTGTCATGGTGGCGAAGGAGGTCTGTCAGGTGTCGGAGCAGCTTAACGCAAGCGTATTGATAGTAGATGACGAGGAGCAGTTTCTTGAAATGCTCTCAAAGAGGCTCCAGGCAAGGGGGCTGCGAATAGACAGTACGACTCAGGGCGCGGACGCCCTGAAAAAGATCAGCGAAAAGGACTTCGACGCCATAGTGCTCGACCTGACGATGCCAGGCATGGACGGCATCGAGGTGCTTCATAGGATAAAGCAGGACAATCCTGATCTTCAGGTGATTATCCTTACAGGGCACGCAACCCTGGAAAAGGGTGTGGAGGCCATGAAGGGAGGTGCGGTGGATTTTATGGAAAAGCCCGTGGATATGAACGTACTTCTCGAAAAAATAGGCGGCGCGAAACACAAAAAAGCGGTGATTGTAGATGAAAATCTCAAAAAGAAGATACAAGGCATAATAGAGACGCGGGGCTGGTAGCTGGTAGCCGCCACATTAATTGCCTATGTAGTTAACCCCTTCAAGTAAAAAAACATAGAACCCTCTATCTGAGTTAACTTAATGTGAGTTTACAGGTATTATAATATCTATCCCGCTGCCGTTAATCGTCACTGCGCGTACCGGCTTGAAATAGTCCGACTGTTGCGTGAAGTCAACAGGGGCGTCTAACCCTTCCGGGGTGATTCTGATTATCGTCGAATCATTTGAACTGAATGTCTTAACAAAGATTTGTGTATTTTCCCTCGTCACAGTTACAAGTGTTTGCATGGCCATAAAGACAAGCAGTTGGAGGTTTGATGGATTGCCGGTTATTGGCGGCAGACCAGAGGCGTAATCGGCCTTGAACGTTATCCGCTTTTGGGCTATAAGCCTGTTTAACAGGACAAGAACCTCTTCGACACAGCCGTTGACATTAAACGAGGCCGTTGGGCTGTCCATCCTGTGGCCAAAGGCGTTGAGATATTTTGCCATCTCAGAGGATCTTTTTATCTGCGCGTCAATGGACTTTATTATATCGAGCAACTGCCTGGCCTGTGGCAACTCTTTTATCTCTTCGGAGAATTCAAGCATGTCACCGAGAAGGCCGGCTGATTCGTTGATGATTGCGAGGTGGTTTTTCTGTTCATGGGTATAGAGGGAGATTATCTTGCCTATAAACGCCAGATGCCGTTGAATACCTGTTTCCCGTGCCATCATAGTGCTCCTTGTTTTTTTAAAATGGCCTTGTTGATTTTCTCGATTAATTCCTTTATCTCAATGGGCTTAACTAAGGCGGTTTGTTTTATCTCCGCGGTGGGAAGGGCATGGCCTGAGACTATGATAATTTCAACTTCCGGGGCGACCGCCTTTATGGCCTTTATCATGTCTTTGGCATCCATGCCCGGCATACAGAGGTCAAGGAGAATAACGTCAGGGTGATTAATCTCAACTGCCGCCAGCGCGTCTTTTGCCTCATACACCGCCGCAGCATCGAAATTGCGCAGATTGAGGCGCTCGGTAAGCGCCGAGGCATAGTCCTCTTCGTCGTCAATTATGAGCAGCTTAGTCTGCGGCATTACTTCCCTCCTCATTGGAATGTAGGGGCAGTTCGATTACAAATGTCGTCCCTTTTTCTGTTTCGCTGTTGACGCGAATGCTGCCGCCGAGTTTTTTAATAATCCCGTATGATATGAAAAGGCCAAGTCCCGTGCCCTTGTCCTTTTCTTTTGTAGTGTAAAAGGGTTCAAATATATGTTTTATGTGGGCCTTTGGAATGCCTTTGCCATTGTCGCTGATATAGACGGCAACAGTCTGGGCGTCTTTTTGTTCCGAGGACAGCTCTATGACTCCCTCTCTTGCCACGGCATCAACGGCGTTATTTATTATATTTAAGAAAACCTGCTGAACCTGGCCCTTATCTGTCTTTATCTGAGGCAGGTCAGGGGCAAGATTGCGCACC
This sequence comes from Nitrospirota bacterium, assembly GCA_015233685.1. Classification (GTDB taxonomy): domain Bacteria; phylum Nitrospirota; class Thermodesulfovibrionia; order Thermodesulfovibrionales; family Magnetobacteriaceae; genus Magnetominusculus; species Magnetominusculus dajiuhuensis. The sequence continues at coordinate 16,666 of JADFXF010000027.1, forward strand.
AATTTAATATCTCTGAAGAGGATTTCTTTATCCAGAAAACTAAGCACCTCTAATATGGTCTCATTAAGGTCTATCAGTTCATAAGTCGCATCCATGCGGCGGGCAAATCCCAGCAGCCTGTGTGTTATAGTGCGGCAGCGATTTACCGCGTCAACTATCCCGTTTGTCAGGCTGATGAACTTTTCCCTGGTTTTCATATCGTCTATCATGGCGGCAAAATCATGGGATTTGCCCTCTTCTGACATCTCAAGGATATCCTTTATCAGTCCGGCGCGCTGCCCGATTATTGATAGTGGATTGTTTATCTCATGGGCAACTCCGGCGGCAAGGCGCCCTATGGAGGCCAGCTTTCCGGAGTGCTCTATCTCGGACAGCGCCTCCTGACTCTTCTCGTCTGCCTCTCTTATCCAGTTTACCATTGAGTGCGCCATTTTAAGGGTTATTACGATAATAACCAGGATACTTACAATAAATATCGTAATCAGCTGATTGAGAAAAGATTTAGCGGCGGATGTCTCCGCCTTTGACCGTATGATAGCGGCCAGTATCCACGGTGAGTCCTTTATGTAAGTGTAGGCATAGATGAACGGCGTACCGTTAGGCAGTTCCTGTTCAGAGACATTAATGCCATGCTGAAGGTATGGCATTTTTATATCAGAGATTTTCAGGACATCACCATGAAACCTTGAAGGTGTCTGCAAAATGCCCTTGGGTGTTATAATAAAGGCGTCGTCGTTGACCTTGAGATTGATGGTAGAGATTAACCACTGGAGGGTTTTGATTTCTACGGTGGCGCGTAGTATCCAAAACCCGTTGGTCTCTGGTATAGTGGTCTTTACGGCAACAGCGAAATGCGGAGTTCCCCTGTAGCCCATGAACACCTCGCTTACACATACGTCCTGCACCTCTACCTGTTTGAACCAGTCCTGGTCTGAATAGTTCTTGTCCTTCAGATTATACGGGCCGGCGTATGAGCGCATTATCCCCATGGAGTCTATGATCCCCAAATCAACGGCGTCGCCGAAGTCTTTTTTAAAATCACTGAACAGATAATAAAGCACCTTTTGGTCCAGGAGCTGCTCGAATTGGTACCCTGAGGCAAGAAAACGCAGTGCGGAGATCTTCAGATTGATAAAAAACTCAATTGAGTTCTTTGTGGTTTCCATTTGCCATCTTGTCTGATTCTGTGTCTCTTCGTTTAAGAATCTCTGGAGCCAAAAATGGCTCACGAAAAACACGATCAAAAGAAACACAATGGAAATAGTCACAAGAAGGATGACAATCGTTACCTTCAGACGCACGTACCGTGATGGTCCGGTTATTGACGATGGGGTGAGAAAGGTGAGCAGCCTGCCCGATTCGACATCCCTTGTGTGTTTCATGCGCTTGCCACACTCCGTTGAGGCCTCAGTGAGCCTCTCTTGTCAAACTTATCCATCACGGCGACCCTGTCCTCACTGTAAGTCTGTGCGGACAGATACCATAAACCCGACGCTATTGTAAAATAATTCGACTTTAAATAACAAATTTTTACTTTGGCCTGACACGGGTAAGATTACATTATTACGATTTTGATGGTGGATTTGCTATAATAGTGGCACTGTGAATGCCATACCAGTATTAATGTACCATCATGTCAACACTACGGGTTCGTTTATAACCGTCGGGGTGAGAAATTTTGAGAAACAGATGGCCTTTCTCAAAGAACATGCCTACAGGACGATAAACACGGCGGACCTTTCTGATATCTTAACCGGCCGCGCCGCCACCACCGCTAACACCGTGATGATAACGTTTGACGACGGCTGGGCAGATAACTGGCTGTATGCCTATCCTATCCTGAGAAAATATGGCCTTAAGGCGGTCTTTTTCGTCGTTACCTCATGGGTACACGATGGCGGGCAAAGGCAGGCCTACGATTCGCTCCCCTCACACAAGGAGTGCAAGGCAAAGGTGGCCAGAGGCCAGGCCAAAGAGGTGGTGATGTCATGGGAGCAGTTGAGGGAAATGGAGGCGGACGGCCTTATAGACGTCCAATCCCATACGCACACACACAAGAAAATAGACGAAGGCGGCGTTTACGAAGACCTGTCGGTATCAAAGGGGTTAATAGAGGGGCGGCTTGGGAAAAAGTGTGAGGCATTGTGCTGGCCATGGGGTATATATAACGTCAAATACATAGACTCCGCCCTGACGGCCGGCTTCAGTCTTCTCTTCACAACCGAGCCGGGTACTAATACATATAAGTCCGACCCGTTAAAGATAAAACGAATCGCCATAGGCGACATTGGGGTGATGAAATTCAGGAAAAAACTCTTCATTCACTCTGATGACGGGCTAAGCAGGCTCTATTTGAAGGTTTTCAAGTAACCCACTTGATGCGGATACTCCACACAGAGTGGTCAGGGGATCTGGGCGGGCAGGAGAGGCGTGTCCTTGCCGAGGTGACAGGCCTTTTAAAACGGGGACATCACACGGCCATCGTATGCCGCAAGGGGACGAGGTTTTATGAGGAATCCATAGGACGCGGTATAGAGGTTCTCACGCTTCCCCTGAGAAGTCCCTACGACATCACCAGCATCGCACGGCTGTCGAAATATATCGGAGCGAACCGTTTTGACGTGGTTAACACGCACTCAGGCAAGGATTCATGGATAGCCGGCATTGCCGCGAGGCTTGCCGGGGTACCGCTGCTTGTCAGGACGCGCCACCTGAATATCCCCCTTAAGCGCGGCATATTTAACTTTATCCACTACCTGCCGGACGCCTATATAACCTGCGGCGAGAATATGAAAAGGACACTCGTGGCGGACTGCGGCTTCCCCCCGGATGATGTGGTGAGCATCCCAACCGGCGTTGCAGAGGAGTTCTTTGACGTGAAAAGAGACCCTGGTCTGAAGTTAAAATACGTCAGCGGCGAGGCATTCCCCATAATCTCCAATGTAGGTATTTTAAGGGGCGTAAAGGGACACGAGGTAACGTTGCGGGCGGTGCCAAAAATAATTGAGGCATTTCCCAACGCGAGAGTTCTCCTTATCGGTGACGGGCCAAAGCTAAAGGGGTTACAGGGCATGGCACGGTCTCTTGGGATAGATGGCCATGTGGTGTTTACCGGTTATGTCGCCCAGGCCTCCGAAATAGCCGCAATCTATGCCTTTAGCGATGTCTCAGTGCTGAGTTCGCATTCGGAGGGGGTGCCGCAGTCCGTGATGCAGGCAATGGCCGCGGGGGTGCCGGTTGTGGCAACGCGTGTGGGTGGAGTGCCGGAGGTGGTGATACATGAGCAAACCGGCCTGCTTGTAAATCCATCAGACCACGCCGCCCTTGCCAATGGTGTGATAAGACTTTTACAGGATAAATCCCTTGCCGCTGATATGTGCAAAAGGGCGAGGCGGTTTATCTATGAAAATCACTCGGCCACGGTTATGCTTGATAAAATAGAGGCGTTATATTACAGGCTGCTTGAGGCTAAATTACTCAATGAAATCAGTGGCCGCTAATAACCCATGATGATCCAATGAAGCGAATCGCATTTATCAGAAGGCAATATGACCCGTTTGGCGGGGCTGAAAACTACTTAGACAGTTTGATAAACAATCTGCATGGCTATGAAATCCATCTGCTCAGCTCACAATGGAAGGAAACCCCGCACGCCACCGGCCATACAGTAGAGTCGTCGTCTTTGAGTTCTGCCCGTTCGGTGATAAAGTTTAATCGAAACGCTGCCGCAATCATACGGCATATATGCCCTGACTGCACGGTAAGTTTTGAACGCACGACGTGCCAGGATATATACAGGGCAGGCGATGGATGCCACAGGCAGTGGCTGCAGATTCGCCGTCTTACCTCAGGCAGATGGAAGGGCCTGTCGTTTCACTTTAACATGTTACACCGGACACTGTTGTCCATTGAAAAGGAACTTTTTAAGCGTACGCCCGTGATAATAGCCAACTCCATGATGGTAAAGGAAAATATAATCGCCCACTACGCGGTAAACGAAGACAGGATACACGTGCTGTATAACGGCGTTGACTTAGACCGTTTTAATCCCCTGGACAAGGAGCGTCTCTCAGCGGAGTTTCGCAGAGAATTCAGGGTTCAGAACGACACCGCGATAGTCCTGTTTGTAGGGTCAGGGTTTGAGAGGAAGGGGCTTGCCGTGTTGATTGACGCGATGAGCCGTATTAAGGCCCCCGCCGTATTGTATGTTGCCGGGCGGGGAAGGACGGGGAAGTATGAGTCGTTTGCAGGAAGGCTGGGTGTGAGGGTGGTTTTTGCGGGGGCGCGAAGGGACATAGAGAGGTTTTACGCCGCCGCTGATGTGTTTGTCCTGCCAACGCTCTATGACCCGTTCAGCAATGCCGTACTTGAGGCAATGGCCTGCGGGTGTGCCGTGATCACGTCAAGAAACAACGGTGCCGCCGGGATAATCGAAGACAACAGCGACGGTGTACTACTTGATGATATGACAGACCCTGCGGAACTCTCCGGTAAGATAGACAAGACCATCGCCATACGGCAGCGGCTCGGGACAATGGCCGCAGGGAAGGCACGGGCATACTCAATAGAACGCGCGGCAGGGCAGTTCAGCCGCCTGATTGAAGATTACTGCCGCAACAAATGAAACTGACTCTGTTAACGCTAACCCATTGAAATTAAACGTAATTTGTTTTATGCTAACCCTATGCTATACAAAAAACAGTATTGACAAACGCTTGTGAATTGCATTAGGATTGAGGGTAAGCGGCAGACAAAGCGGCGCGGTGGTGAAACCCCGATCTTTGAAGGTTGTTATTAAAAGCTATATGGAGGTAATTATGCCCTCAACAAACGGATTTCCATCAAAAGGGTGGTTGAAGTGTAGTGATATATCGGAGGGAATGTTTCCTAATGAATATGCTGTTGAAAGCATAACTGCCGATAACGCCGAGTTTTCGCTTTTTGCGCACAAAACATTGGTGAATGAAAAGGAAAAATTGTTAAAAGTTACGATATTGGATTGTCGTGACGATGTTTGCTTAGTTATTCTGCCAAATGAAGCTTATGGTGTCTTTAAGAACATGATAACGGTTAAAATAGAAAATATTAGTCAATGATATTGAGCAATTTAGAAATAATCAAAGCGATTAGCGACAGAAGAATTATTATAGATCCAAAACCTGATGAGTCACAGTTACGACGTTTATTAAACACGACCTCTCTTGATTTCAGATTGGGGAACATTATCTCGATTCCACATGACGATGTTGGCGTTACCATTGATTCAAAAAATGGTATAAAAACAAAAACGCTTAAGACGTTATTCGATCGAAAGCAGATAACTGAGGAAGGCGGTTATACGCTGCGTCAAAACAAATTTGTCCTTTCAAATACATATGAAAATATATCATTGCCATATACTGAATCCGGTCCCAATTATGCTGCCAGGATAGAGGGGAAAAGCTCATACGCACGGTTTGGATTGCTCGTACATTTCACTGCCCCTACCATACATGCCGATTTTTCTGGAACCATAACCCTTGAATTGATGAACCTGGGGCCTTTTCCAATAACTCTTTATCCGAATGTTCCAATATGCCAGATAGTTTTTGAAAAAGTGGAAGGCGAAATAGCCAACTCACCAAGCCAATTTCAGGGACAGACCACACCGGAGGGGTCTCATTAATATCTGTTGCGCGTATGCTGTTCTTATCCATTATTTAGTGAGGCATAGCAGTTCAATCATGGCAAGGCCTTTTGACCTACTACCCAATTTCAATTGCGCTTGACTTATCACCGTGTTTGTATTATCATACCGGTACGCCGTGAAAAAGCAATTTTATTTACTAAAAAGCCTGCTCTGCTGGGTATTTATCCTGCCGTTTCTGTCTCAGTGCGGCGGGAGCGCCGTGCAGCCACCACCGACGACATATTCTAAGCCCTTATACAAGTGGGTGGAGCTTGGCCCTAACGGCGGCGCCATTGCGAGGGCTGTGACAAAAGGGACTATATGCCCTGACGCCGCCATTGACTCAGCACCCGTATCCATGCGTAAACGCCCTGCAAACGTAACTATCGAAGAGAAGGGCAAATGGGAGGTTACGGTGTGTGAGATAGAAATCCCTCCTGAGGCAAAAAGCGTATCTGTTGAGGGCACGGCACTGCCATTGTTAAAAAAATCGCCCTCCCGCATTTTGGTAATAGGAGACACGGGGTGCAAGATTACTGACGATGACGCACAGTCCTGTAATAACAGCGCTGCGTGGCCATTTCCAGATATTGCCGAGGCGGCCACCCGATATAAGCCGGACTTAATCATCCATGTAGGGGATTATACGTACAGAGATTCCCTCTGTCCCTATGACAACGATGGCTGCCGCCGAAGCCCTCATGGCGACATCTGGGACACATGGGAGGCAGACCTCTTCTTACCCGCGCGCAATCTGCTGCCCGCTGCCCCGTGGTTATTCTTAAGAGGCGACAGAGAAAACTGCGTACTTAATCCAAAGGGATGGTTTCGGCTTCTTGACCCATTTCCATACTCAGAGAAATGTGAGAATTTCTCGCAGCCTTATAACGTCGTCCTTGATACCCTTACGCTGAGCGTAATGGACTCCACAAGCGCTGACGACGCCTCATACGCGGCGGCTAAAGCAGGCAAATATTCCTCATACATTAAGACATATGAAAACACCGTCTCAAGGCACCGCTGGTTTCTTACCCACAGGCCGATTTGGGCATTGGCTCAAAACCCAAATGAGGCAAATCATCAGGACAGCCTCTCTACACTGAACCATACGCTTCAAACCGCGTTCAGGTCTGCCCAATGGGACGCCTTACTCTCGAAATACGATATGATTATCTCCGGGCACCTTAACGTGTTTGATATGTTCAGCTTTAACGAACAAGGCACACCGCCCCAGTTTATCATCGGTAATGGCGGCACCCAGCTAAACCCTGCCATATCGGCAAAAGTGCGGGGCTATAGAATCGGTTTAAAGACCCTGAAAGACGTAAAGAGCGTGTCAACCTTCGGTTTTGCGACTATTGAGCCGGTGGGCGACAGTTGGGGCGTGACACTCAGGGACAAAAACGGCAGGCCAATAACATCATGTGATGTTGGCCCGGCCTCGTGCAAATAGCTCACGGCGCGCTCCATAATTTAATTTTGACAAAATAATATAATTTATGCTCTAATACCTGTTCTAGTATGTTTGGTAAGAGCTTAATTACGCAAGGAGGTCGGTACACGATGTACGCTATAATAGAAATGGGTGGTAAGCAGCACAGGGTTGTAAACAACGAGATACTTAAGGTGGAAAAAATCGAGGGTAACGACGGCGACTCTATCACAATTGATAAAGTGCTGTTGCTTTATAAAGATGAGAAGTTATTCATAGGAAAGCCATACGTGGAGGGCGCGACGGTAAAGGCCCAGGTGGTTTCTGGCGGCAGGGATAAGAAGGTTGAGGTATTTAAAATGAAACCGAGAAAGGCCCACAGAAAACACATAGTCCACAGGCAGCCGTATACAAAGATAAAGATTGAAGATATAATCGGAGGTTAACCGTGGCACACAAAAAAGGTGTTGGAAGCACAAGAAACGGAAGAGACAGCAAGGCGAAACGTCTGGGGATTAAAAGATACGGTGGCCAGGCCGTCACCGCTGGCAGCATCCTTGTCCGGCAGCGCGGCACACAGTTTCACCCCGGCACAAACGTAGGCATAGGCTCTGACGATACGTTGTTCGCAAAAGTAGACGGCGTAGTTAAATTCGAGAGAAAGGACAAGACAAGGCAGAAAATAAGCGTATATCCCTTAGCGGTTCAAGCCTGAGACAAATAGGATATAATTATGTTTTAACGGGGGGAGAGGTAATGCTCCCCGTTTTTATTTATTGCGGTAACTTATCTGACGCTACCCGCCACGCGGGGGCGCAAGTCTCATCGGGTGGGTTATGAAATTTGTAGATTATGTAAGTGTTTACGCAAAGGCTGGCCATGGCGGAAGGGGATGTATAAGTTTTCTCAGGGAAAAATTCAAACCCAAAGGCGGCCCGGACGGTGGTGACGGCGGCAAGGGCGCAGATATAATCTTCAGGGCGGACGCGCAGTTAAACACCCTGCTTGACCATAGATATAAAAAGCACTACAAGGCCAGAAACGGCGGCCACGGCAAGGGAAGTAACAAGCACGGTGCCGCTGGGGAAGACCTCATAATTAAGGTTCCCACCGGCACAGTGGTCAAAAACGCCACCACAGATGAGATAATCGCAGACCTCACGGCAGACGCGCAAGAGGCCATCGTACTAAAAGGGGGAAGAGGGGGCAAGGGCAATGCCCACTTTAAAAGCTCAACATACCAGTCCCCAAAGTTTGCCCAACCCGGCGAAGACGGCGAAGAGGCCGGCCTCATCCTGGAGTTAAAATTAATTGCCGACGCGGGGCTAATCGGGATGCCCAATGTCGGCAAGTCCACGCTGATTGCGGCAATCTCGGCGGCAAGGCCAAAGATAGGTCCATATCCGTTCACCACCCTTGTGCCCAACCTTGGCGTGGTGAAGCTGAAAGATTACATGAGTTTTACTGTGGCCGATATTCCGGGAATCATCGGGGGGGCGCACGATGGGGCAGGGCTTGGACTACAGTTTTTGCGCCATGCCGAGAGAACCTCGCTGCTGATTCATCTGGTGGATATATCAGAACATATTGAGGATGACCCTGTTGACATACTCGGTGTAATTAATCAGGAGCTTGGTTTTTACCATGAGACACTAATCTCTAAAGAACAGGTTGTCGTGGGCACTAAACTTGATATAGCGGGTGTAGGCACGCGGCTTGAAGTTTTAAGGCAGCACTGCGCCGAACACGAGATTCCCTTTTTCGCAATCTCAGCCGTAGCTCACCAGGGACTGGACGAGCTGGTGGGTTTCATATCTGAAAGGTTGATAACCCTGAAAAAGTTGGTATAATATAAATGGTGGGATTCCCACTATTTGTGTCATAAAAAAAACAGGAGGATCGTATTTATGGCCGTTAGGATGAAAAACAGATTTAACGCGAGAAGTATTGGGGTTTATGGGTGTATTTTGTTTGCGGCGTTGTTTGTCTTTGCGGGGAGTGGTTTTGCCGGAGATAAAGAAGCTGGACACGCGAAGGAGGGACATCAGTCACACTGGACATATGAAGGCGATAGCGGGCCTGTTAAGTGGGGTGAGCTGGCAACCGAGTACGCGGTATGTAAAACTGGCAAACACCAGTCCCCGGTTGACATCAAAGAATCGAAAAACGCCGACAAGAAGATTGTCTATAAGGTTGATTACAAAGCAGTCCCATTAAAGATAATCAATAACGGCCACACAATCCAGGTTAATTATGCCACTGGCAGTACCATTGCCATAAACGGAATGACTTACCAGTTGGTTCAGTTTCATTTTCACCACCCGAGTGAACATACTGTTACAGGTAAGTCATATCCCATGGAACTGCATTTAGTGCACAAAAACGACAAGGGTGAACTGGCAGTTTTGGGTGTATTCATGACCGAGGGCAAGGAAAACGCCGCTATAAAGACACTATGGGACAATCTGCCCGATAAGGTCAATGAGGAAAGGTCCGTACCATCGGTTAATATCAACGCGTCTGCCCTTTTGCCTGAAATGGATAGTATTTTCGTTTACAGCGGGTCTTTGACCACACCTCCGTGCAGCGAAGGCGTAAGTTGGAATGTTTTCAACAGCCCAATAGAAGTGTCGAAGGCTCAGATAGATAAGTTTATTGCTGTTGTCGGCAGTAACGCCAGACCTGTCCAACCGCTAAACGACAGGCAGTTACAGCAATCCAAATAAGCACTTTCCACATAAGATACTTAGAGTGTCATAAACTGTACAGCCAGGAGGATAGCCACACCTGGGCTGCTGGGACCCACCCGCGCCGTTAAAATCCTTTTTACCAGAGGTTAGTCAGGTATCGAAAAGACCTGTCTAAGGGGTTATTCTATTTTTAAAGTAAGCGTCTAAATAACCACACCCATAGATTTCACGTCAAGGGCATCTCTGTCGACATATTGCGGCAGCAGGCATTTGTAATCGTCTTCAGTCCTGGCGTATGGCAGCCGTTCAAAGATATAACGTAAATATTTATAAGGTTCCAACCCGTTTGCCTTGGCTGTTTCTATCAGGCTGTACATGGTGGCACTGGCCTCGGCACCGCGTGGATGGCCGGAGAATAACCAGTTCTTACGACCCAAAACAAAGTAAGCGTCAAGAAAACCCCATCTTTACAAGAGAAAAAGGAGATGTCATAATGAGCCGAACCAAGGAGGTTCATGATGATGAAGGAATGGAAGGTATCAGTCTCAAAGGCGTCCAGTTATTGGAAGG
>JADFXF010000028.1 GCA_015233685.1 Nitrospirota bacterium
CTTTCGACTCTTTTGAAAATCACCTTGAAAAATCATTGCTTGACTTGGAAAACAATAAAGATAGAGTACGCTCTATCGTTTCTTGGCCTTGGATTATTAATGCCCTTATGTCTTAGAAATAGAATTATACGCACTTTCCACTTCTTGCGCTATCTTGTTCCATGAGAAACGCTCCACAATTGTCCTCCTTCCCGCCTTGCCGATGGCGGCTCTGAGGGGTTCGTCGCTTGCGAGGAGTTCGATTTTTTGGGCGATGCCTGTTGCTGGGTCGGCCTCGTCCACGAAGAGGCCGTTTACGCCGTCTATTATGTAGTCCGTCAGGCCTCCCTTTCTTCTGGCAACAATCGGTAGCCCCGTGGCCATCGCCTCAAGCGCCACAAAAGGAAACGGGTCGTCAAAATTTGAGGGCAGGACAAATACATCGCCAAGCAGGTAAATCAGGTGTATCCTCGACGGTGTGAAAACGTCCGTAAATGTGATGGGTAGCCCCGACGCCATTTCCATTTGCCTTCGGGCGTAGTCCGCCCTGTCGCCACTTCCCTTTTGAACTTCGCCTACTACGAAAAATTTGACGCCATCAGAGCCTTGTTTCTTACTAATATTCTTATTAATAATAGAGGCGCTTTCAATAAAATGCTCAACCCCCTTCTCCGGCGACACACGCCCGACAAAGATGGCTACGAAGTCGTCTTTCTTTATGCCAAAACGCCCCCGAATCGCCTCCCTTAACTCCGGCACATCCCTGAAATCCTTGAACCTGTCAAGATCAACACCGTTATAGATACAAAACTTATGGGAGGCGGCAATGGGTTTCCCTGCGTAATGATTCATTATGTACTGGCTGCAGCCGGTGAAGGCGTCCAGCTCAAGTGGCTCATCAACGGGGAATTCGTTCTGTACGTGGAGCATTGTACGGCTGATACCTCCGTCTCTAACGGCCTTTATCAGCGGGGTAAAGCGCTTTATTGAATTGTGCATGTGGACTATCTCAGGGGAGATTTCCCTGATTAATCCGAGTATTCTGTCGTTGTACGAAAACGGGTCAAGCCTTGTGAGTTTCTGAAATAGCCGCCTGTATACCCTTCCGAAGCGAATCCTATGGAAAAAAATGCCGTCTTTATATTCCTTGTCCGGGTAAAACTCATCAGCAAGGCACACGACGTGCGGCTCGTATCCGACCAGTCTCTTTGAGACTTCATAAATCCACATCTCAACAGCAGCCCCCTTCAACGGAGGTACGGGGTGCACGGGGGCGGACGCCATTAGAACCCTCTTAGGCATTGCCTATAACCCCGATTTCCTGTTCAAACCTTTCGGCTATCATGTCCCAGTTAAAATTTTGTGAGACACGGTCACTGGCACTTATGCCAAGCCTCTGCCTCAGTTCATTGTCCATTAGCAGTGTATTTACTGACCTGGCAATTGCCAGTTCGTCCTTAGGAGGGATTAACAATCCCGAATCTCCAACAACCTCCAGTATGCCGCCAATATTGCCGGCCACTACCGGCATACCGCACGACATCGCCTCGGCTATGGATATGCCAAAGGTCTCATCAGCCACGCTCGGATACAGCGCAACATCGGCGATGGAGTAGTATGCAGGGATTTCGGCATTGGGAAGCCTCCCAATAAACACTACCTTATCCGCAACACCCAAATCGGCGGCCAACTGCCTGAGGGTGTTTTCATAAGGTCCTTCGCCGCCAATAAAATATTTAATGGACAAGGACTTATCAATATGTGGAAGGGCGGAAATCGCGTACTGCAACCCCTTCCATCCTACAAGCCGACATATGCTTATAAGAATGTGTTGCCCATTGAGAGAGTGTCTCTCTATTAATTCCTTGCTGCGAGATAGCGGCCTGAAACGCTCTGTGTCTATGCCGTTATATAAGACTATCGGCCTGATGGATGTGTAGAGCTTGACATCAATGGCGTTATAGGTACTGCACGAGAAAAACCTGTAGAGCCTTTTAACCATCCAGCGGTAACCCGGGAAAAACTCCGTCCCGTGGGAGTTAAACACAGCCTTAGCGCCCGATATTGCCGCAACCAAAAGCGCCACAGGCAGGTCATACGGCTTGTGGATGTATATTATATCGTATTTGCCACGTATCAGAGGGACAAGGGCAAATATAGCGAGTGAGAGACGCTCGACAAACTTTCTGAATCTTGTGCCAAAGTTTGGGACATATCTCCGGTTCAGATAGGGGTAGGTAAACACCGTAACGCATTCCGTCTGCCCGTGCACCGTATCCACGATATTCTCTCCGCCGACCGCCCTGCCGCCATGAATATGGACTGTGTGCCCTCTTTTTGCAAGGGCGCAGGCAATGCCAAGCGTAAAGGACTCCACGCCGCCCGCCTTCGTTGTTGTCGTTAAATTATAGATGGCTATTTTCATTTATCTCAGAAATCTCCATTAGTGAATCGGTTACCGCCGCCATGACCGCGTCCACAGTTATGGCGGACATACAGTAGGGGGCCTTGCATTTTTTAGTTACGCAGGGGCTGCATGGACGCTCTGCGCTTATTATCCTGTGCAGGTGCAGCCCTGTAATCGCCCCCGTTCCCCAGTGGTTGGAAGGGCAAAACAGGGATACAGTTTTCGTGCCGAGGGCTATTGCCATGTGCATAGTGCCGGTGTCGTTTGTGACAAGGACAGAGAGAATCTTAACTAACGCGGCAAGCTGTTTTAAAGACAATGCCCCGGCAAGGGAAACCGCGCCCTTGCTATCTATCGCCGCCGATATATCGCTACACAGGCGACGCTCCTCGCCTGAGCCGGTGATAACAATCCCTGCCTCAGGGTACAGATGTAGTAGCCGTCTGCCCAGTTCGGCATAAAACCCCTTAGGCCATGCCTTGTAGGACTGTGCGGCACCGGGCTGAAGGCCGATAATGGGCCTTGCGCTGTTAAGCCCATGTGCCGCAAGGGTGGCCTTTATGTGCCTTACGTCTTCGGCGTCTGCGTTAAGCACCATCTCTCTGTCGCCCGTGGCGCAGCCCGCGAAGGAGGCCGTCTTTAACCTTACGTCAATGGCATGATACTTCCACGGGTCTTCAAACCCGTTTGATTGGTTACTCAGGAGAAAGCCGTATTGTCTGGATATGGGTATTTTGAAGATATGCCGTGCCCCGCTGATGTAGGCAAGCGGTGTTGCCTGCGGCTCGTTCCCATGGAAAATAAGGGCAAGGTCAGGCCTGATACGGCGTAAGGCGAGGGCGGTACGAATGAATTTCCTGTAGCCGCCGTAATACGGCAAAATGGTGTCTATATGGGGATTGTCGGCAAAGAGCGCGGCATACCTTATGTTGATACACGCTGTAATGTGAGCCTCCGGGTATCGAACTCTAACCGCCTTTATAGCGGGCGTGGACATCAACGTGTCGCCAAGGGCGGTTGACGAGATTATTAAAATTGCCTTAACGCCGTCAGGGGAGAAACTGCCCCCGCCGCTGTCCCTTTTATCAAGGCGCTTCACTGCCTTCATAGAAAGGTACAACAGGCTGTCAAATGGATTGAGTTTCACAGCAAAACACCACGGGAAGGCCGTGGGCTGACCGTGTCCTGACTATGACGTGATAGGGTGGGATGTCCTAAGGCCAATTGCCTCTGACCCATCACAGCCAGCCCCACGCACGGGGCAACCTCAGCAGCCAAATTAATCTACGAAGCCGTACTTTTTTAACTGGTCAATGAGTTTGTTCTTGTCTATCGGCTTTACAAGGTACTCCGTGCAGCCCCATTCAAAAGCCTCGTCCTTCTCTTCCTGCAAATCATAGGCCGTGGTCATAATTACTTTGACTTTGTACTTGTCCTCTACACCGGCCTTTTTCTCCATCTCTCTGATATCCTTAAGGGCCTGCTGGCCGTCCATTTCAGGCATCATTATGTCCATGCAAATCAGGTCGTAAGGCTCTCCCTCTTTCCATGACTGCACAAACGCCCCTATCGCCTCTTCGCCGTTTACTGCCACGTCGCATTCCCCATACCTTGACAATATGCGCTGTAAAAGCGTTCTGCTCTTAAACTCGTCTTCCACTACCAGTGCCTTCATTCTAAACCTCCCATGATATATATGGTGGACATTATTTCATTATCTCCACGGTAAACTTCGCCCCGTTTTCCGAGCTGGCCACATAGAGCTTGCCCCCCATGTGATTTTCGATTATTATCTTTGACATATACAGGCCTATCCCTATGCCGTCCTCCTTTGTCGTAAAATACGGCTCGAATACCCTGTCAATGACTCCGGCTGAGATACCGGTGCCATTGTCTTTTACCTCGACAACCACGCTGTCCCGTTGGTCGGTCAGACTGATGGAGATTTCTCCCCTGTAGCCAGTGCTGAAAAAGTCCCGCCGCCTCTTTTCCCTTATGGCGTCCCTGGCGTTGATTATCAGATTTAAGAGTACCTGTTTGTATTCCTCCGGATAACTGAATATCGTTATCTCGGACATACGCGGGGAATCGCTGAGGGCACGCGCGCCCACGTTTACGTTTTGTGCAACGAAATCTATGTATATCTGGTTGTTTTCATACTGGAGTTTGATTAACGAAATGCACTCTTGTATCGCGGCCTTGACGCTGAAATGGTTTTTTTCACCGGACGGTTTAAAAAAATCCCTGAAATCTGTTATCGTCTTTGACATAAGATTGAGCTGGGCCATGGAATCACGCGTCATCTCCGTAACGTACTTCTTAGAGATTTCGCCAAATTCAAACGCCTCCTCAAGGTCCTGCACAAGCAGCCCTATTACATTTAGCGGCTGCCTCCACTGGTGCGATATCGCAACCATCATCTCACCCATAGACACGAGCTTCGACTGATGAATAAGCAGGTGTTCCTTCTGCAAACCCTTCTCTATCTCCTCTTTTACCCTTATCTCAAGATTCCTGTTCAGCTCCTCAAGCTGCTTCGTCTTTTCCTTCACCACATTTTCCATCTTATGCTTATACACGGCCATCTCTATTGCATACTTTAATTCCATCTTTTCAAAGGGTTTAATGATATAGCCAAACGATTCGCTGTCCTTCACACGCTCGAATGTGGCCTCGTCAGTGTTTGACGTAAGATACACAACCGGAATGTCATAAAGCTCCTTTATCGCATCTGCAGCCGCAACACCATCCATCTGGCCGCGCAGGGTAATGTCCATAAGGACAAGCGTCGGCCTTTCCGCCTCTGCATGTTTTATGGCGTCCTCACCAGATAGTACCACGGACGTAACCTCATACCCCAAATCCTCAAGCGTCGAACTCAGGTTCGTCGCTATTATCCATTCGTCCTCTACAATTAATATCCTTGCCTTAGACATCTTCTCTCTTCAATGAGTCAGACATTTATACAGCCTCCGGCCTGCCACCGCCTCTCATTGTAGCATAATTGATTCTATTTTGTCTGGCCAATTTTTACGTGCCGCAATAGAGGCGGAAAATGGGAAATTTTTTCCCAATAGGAAAATTTTATTCACGCCAACAGGAAATAGAAACATCCATAACGACTCAATAAACTGCCGCAGAGGGCGTATTCCCTTATAAACAGATGGTTGGCACGATAGTTGCTTACATAGCTCCTGATGGGACAGATAGAATGGAACAGGATGATAAACAACATAAAATAGGATTAATTGACTATTAATTAAAACTGTTCAATCAAGGTATGGAGGTGCACAATGGCTGGTTTTGCAATTAACACGAACATTATGTCAATTGACGCCCAGAGGAACTTGAGAGCTACACAAGTGCCTCAGGCACAGGCGATGCAACGTCTGTCGTCAGGTTATAGGATTAATTCGGCAGCGGACGACGCGGCCGGCCTGGCGATAGCAACAAGGATGAACTCCCAGACAAGGGGGCTTACCGTAGCCTCAAGGAACGCCTCCGATGGTTTGTCCATAGCGCAGACGGCCCAAAGCGGCATGGACGAGATGACCAATGATTTGCAGAGGATAAGGGAGTTGGCCGTTCAGGCGATGTCCGGGCAGTACGGCGTTACTGATATCGCAAACATGCAAATGGAAGTTGACGCCCTAATCGAACAGGTAGGGGGAATATCCGAACAGACCAAGTTCAATGACAACAAGCTCATTTCAGGTCTCTTCACTTCGCGCATATTCACGAGCTACTCGGCGTCGGACTCATCTATATCCATAACGCTCCCCTCAATGAACACAGACGCCATGGGTGGAAACACATTCAATTCCCTGGGAAAATTCGGGCCTATGATGTTTTTGAAAGACATCCATACGGCGGCCGGCAATGTATATACGGCCAGCGTGGCTAATGCCTCGTTTGTGCCTAACGAGACCCCGGCACCCTACGCATACAGCGATACCGCAAGGGCCGCTATCACCTACACGGGGCTTGCCTCGCTTCAGGTGGCCGACCCGACCTCTCACTCCGGATATACATAACGGGCGTCAAACACCATAGCCATCATTGACGGGGCATTGAACATCGTTATCGCGGCAAAGTCAAGCATGGGCGCCAAGAGCAACGAGTTTAACGCCGTCATCACCAACATTGACTCTGTAAATGAGGCCACTCAAGCGTCCGAGTCAAGGATTATGGACGCCGACTTCGCAGCGGAAACGGCAAATATGACAAAGTACAATATATTACAACAGGCCGGAATATCTGTTCTGGCTCAGGCAAACTCACTGCCACAAAACGTCTTAAAGCTCCTGCAGTAAATAATCTGTACGGGGACGGCTAAACGTCAAAGACGAAGGGGGATAATCCCCCTTCACCCCGTATTTTCGCCCACGTTTTATCCTTTGAATTCCACCTGCCGCCCGCTGGCGGCTTCCAGAACTCCGTCTGAAACATATTATGCCGGAATATATTATAATATGCCAGATGCGTGTATCGTTTAAAGAGATTTTGAAAAATATACAGTATGCCGCGTTTATCGCCTTTGTCGTGTCTCTGGTGTTTTCCGAGAGCGTCAAGCTGGTAGCCCTGTACGGTTTTATGATACCTGTCTTTTTTATCCAGCTTTACAGGCGGGAGGTTCGCATTCACCTTGGGCTGCTGGAATATGGCTTTATTGCGTTTTTTCTTACCTCTGTTTTTAGCGGTCTTTTCGCCTCGGACGCCCTTGAGTATCTTAAGGGGCTGAAGGATGTTACGCGCATCGCCGTGCTGTTTTTTATCGCCGCCTCTTTGACAGGGGGAAGGCGTATTGCCACGATATTGCGATGTCTGTACACAGCTACGGCGGCCATGGCCGTCTTAGGCATTGTGGAGGCCATTCGGTTTCATAAGCCCCTTGATTTGCACATGCTTGGACACTATAACTACACCGCCATGTATCTGATAATAGTCTCAAACGCCCTTATTGGAACTATCGTTTTCTCTGGTATCAGGACAAAAGCGATGCGGGTGGCGGCCGTGTTTTTGCTCTTCATCACAATAACGGCCACCGTGATGACGACAATGAGGGCTGCCTTTGTTACGTTGTTTATTTTTTTGGCCATCGTTGCGTTGGCGAAACGAGGATCAATTATATCAAAGGCGTTGGCGGCTGGATTTGCTGTCTTTGCCCTCTTTGCGGCGTACGTGTTTAAACCCATGTGGACAAAGCTCTCTTCGGGGGATTCCCTCATACGCAGGTTTTATATATGGAACTATGCGGTTAAGGTTATAGCACAGACACGGGCATTGGGCACGGGGCTTAATAATTTCAAATATACATATCCGGCTGCGATAGAAGGAGGCCGGAGCGTTTACGACGCCCACAGCGTCTATCTCAACGCCGCCGTTCAAAGCGGGGCCGCCGGGCTTTGTTCGCTCCTTGCCATCGGCGTCGGTTTCATTCGCAGGTGGCTTAGTATCAGTGGCGGGGCGTTTGAACAGGAAATAAAATACGCGGCCCTTGGCGCCGCCCTCGTAATTTTTGTCGGAGGGATTTTCGACACGACCCTCCATCACGAAACCGGCATGTTGTTTTCTATCCTAACCGGCTTTATGGCAGGGGTGCGCGTGCCTCAAAGAGACGGCAGTTCAGACTCATGACTATTTTTTATCCCGTCCCTGAGTTGATGTTACTTCCGCAGGCACGGTTTATTCAAATCATAAACACCACCCATGCACTTGCCAGGGCCGGCGCTGCCGTCAAACTAATAACCGGTCGCGGCAGCTGCTTAAAAGGGCGGGCGGAGGATGAGGCTCTTTTAAACCATTACGGCCTCAGCCCCCACCCCAATCTTGAGATCGTATTTCTGCCAATGGTAAGAGGGCGCGTTTCTATTGGAATGGTCTTTAACGCCGCCTTGGTGTGGTATCTGTGGCAACAGGATAAGAAAGGCGGTGTAATCTTTGTAAGGCACCTGAAGACGGCGCGGTTTCTCCTGCGTCTGAGGTGGTTTCACCGGATGCCGGTTGTGTTTGAGGCACATGAGATATTTCATCTTACTACTGAAAAGACAAGGAAGCGGCAGCGCATGGCGCGGCGGGAGAGGAGTGTTTATGCGGGCATAGGGGCGGTTGTCGCCATCACTGAGAGGCTGCGCGCCGACCTCGTTACGATGTTTTCGCTGGATAACTTACCGTCAATAACTATTCCGGACGCCGTCAGGGGCGATGTGTTTGACGCCGCGTCGGCGTATGGGAAGCGCCACCAGGGATATATATTTTACGCCGGAGGGCTTTACCGCTGGAAGGGAATTGACCTGCTTATTGAGGCGATGGGACGACTTCCCGGCGAGACACTCGTTGTGGCCGGTGGTGGGCAGTGGCTCAAGAGACTAGGTGAACTGCGTCGGTTGGCTGATTCTTTGGGGCTGGCGGGGCGGGTTAATTTTGTCGGGCAGCTCAGCCACGCGGAAGTCCTGAAATACATGAGGGAGGCAAAGATTGCCGTCGTCCCGAATCTCGCCGAGTCAGTGTCTGTGTACTCATCACCGCTGAAGATGTTTGAATATATGGCATCAGGCTGCCCCATTGTCGCATCGGATATACCCGGCATAAGGGAGATTCTAACCGACGGCAAAGACGCGGTGTTCTTCACCCCCGGCGACGTCCAATCCCTGGTCGCTGCCATAAAAATTCTTACAGACAACCCCGATGTGGCAGAAAAAATAGCCGCGGCAGGACAGGCACTCGTTAAAAACTTCACATACGAAAAAAGGGCTGAACGTATAATTGATTTTCTTGGGGTAACGTTCTATAATCAAATGGAGAGTTCTGTAATTGACTGAAATGGAGGAAGTCTGTCGGCTTATGAGAGGAGTTTCCGTAGTAATTGTGACAAAAAACGAGCAGTACCGTATAGCGGCGGCCCTTGAGAGTGCGGCTGCGGCCTCAGAGATAGTCGTCGTTGACGCCGAAAGCGAAGACGACACGGTGCAGGTATGTAAAAGATATACGGACAGGGTTTATACAAGGCAGTGGCAGGGGTTTGCCGCTCAAAAACAGGCGGCCGTGGATTTGGCCGCAGGCCCGTGGATATTCATTCTTGACTCTGACGAGAGGTTTACGCCGGAGTTGGTGGATGAAATCTCTGCCGCGCTTAAGGACACGGCCCTTGACGGCTTTTATTGCCCCAGGAAGAATTTTTTCTTAGGCCGCTGGATAAAGCACGGCGGCTGGAGGCCGGACTACACACTTCGATTGTTTAAGAAGGAAAGGGGCAGACTTGAGCCGAGGCAAGTACATGAAAAGGTTGTCGTAAATGGCAAGACGGGTTTCCTGAAGCATCCTATTGAGCACTACACTTACAATAACATCCCGGAGTTCATCGCCAAGATGGACAACTACTCAACCCTATCAGCAAAGGAAAAAGCCACAGGGCGCGTGGGTGTCATATCTCTTGCAATACGACCGGTTGCGACATTTATAAAGATGTATTTCCTCAGGTTTGGGTTTCTCGACGGCATCCACGGGTTCATTCTCGCGGTTTTATACGGGTTTTATACGTTTGTAAAATACGCAAAAATATGGGAAATGCAACATCAATCGGGATAATTTAAAAAGGAGGTAGAGCCTGTGAAGCTGAGTGTTGTCATCCCGTGCTTTAACGAGGAACAGGTAATTGATGAGGTTTACAGGCGTTTAGATACCCTGATGAGGGCGTACGTGGAAAAGGCCCTGATAGACGATTATGAGGTAATCTATGTTGACGATGGTTCGTCAGACGGGACGCTTTCAGCGCTGAAGAGGCTTGCAATGAGAGATAAACATGTTAAAACCATCTCATTCAGCGGCAACTTTGGGCATCAGCCAGCCCTGACGGCGGGCTTATACCACGCTAGTGGCGATATGGCCGTATCCCTGGACGCCGACCTTCAGGACCCGCCGGAGATTATTGAGGAGATGATAAAAAAGTGTGAAGGCGGGGCGGACATCGTCTATGGAGTCAGGGACAACAGGCAGGAGGACACTTTTTTTAAGCGCGTCACAGCCCTCGCTTTTTATAAGATTATGACATGGATGGGGGTTAATCTCATATACAACCACGCCGATTACAGGCTGTTATCAAGGGCGGCACTTGACGCGTTTCAGAGATATGGCGAGGTAAACAGGTTTCTCAGGGGGATGTTTCCCTCAATGGGATTTAAACACTCTATTGTCACCTACAAGAGGGAGAAGCGCTTTGCCGGTACGACGAAATACCCCCTGAAAAAGATGGTCTCGTTTGCCGTTGAGGGGATAACATCGTTTAGCAATTTCCCGCTCAGGATTGCCTTCGTGCTGGGGTTTGTAAACTTTATTGCCGCTATTATGCTGGGTTTATGGACGATAGTAAGTAAGCTCAAAGGCATCTCCGTACCCGGCTGGGCCTCAATTGTGCTGCCTATTTACCTCTTTGGCGGGATTCAGTTGATGTTCATAGGGATTTTGAGCGAATATGTCGGGAAGATTTATATGGAGGTCAAGCACCGACCAGTGTTTATAATCAGAGAGAGGTATAACTTTGACGAGACGAACAACGGCCACGACAAAGCTCAGGGCGGTAGTCCTGGCAATCAGGGTAGCAGCCCCTGAACCCTGTTGAGTTCAACGAGGGACTTCGCATAGTCGGCCCTGGACTTTGCCTCGTCATAGACAGCAGCGGCGTAGTCGCGCTGGAATTTCAACAAATCATTCAGTGTTGAAAGGCCAGCCCTGAATTTTCCCTGCTCGGCTTCAAGCAGTTTTTCTGCCGCTAAGAGGGATTTCCCCGCCGCCTTTATTTTTTTTATCGCATAAGTAAGGTTGTTGTATGCCTCTGCGGCCTCAAGTTCAATGTTTTTTTTGATTTCCCTCAGGGCGGCGTCGGTTTGTCTTGCCTCAAAGTCGGCCTTCATCAGATTGCCGCGGTTTTTCCAGTTGAAGATAGGGACGTTCAGCACGAGGCCGAATTTCCATGAAAAATAATTGCCTGACGTAAGGTCGTCTATCGTGCTGTGATACTGCCCGTTGAGGCCGGACTGCCCGTAGCTGGCCACGGCGTTGAGGTCAGGCAGCAGTTGGTTTTTATAGTAACTTGCGAGGAGTTCCTTGTTTTTCTTGTTTAAGAGTGCTTGCTGATAGTCCTGGCGGCTTTGATACGCCTGTTGCACGATGGACTCCAGAGGCGGGGGCAGGGCAGGGTCAGGCGGCCTTGATACTATCTCAAGGCTTGTGTCGGCAAGCTCAATATTCATAATCCCTTTGAGCGTGTTCCCGGCGTTTTTGGCGTTTTTCTCCGCCTCCAGGACGGCCTCTTCTCTTACAGCCGTCTCGGCCTCGGCAGAATAAATGTCCACAGGGGCAGCCATGCCCGCCTTGATACGGGCGTTGACCTCATCGCAGGTCTTTTGGGCCAGGGTCAGGGCGGTTGCGGCGGCCTCTATGGCCTTTCTCGCCGAGACAAGGTCCCAGTAGTCTTTGACGGCCTCAGAGACCTTCGCAACGACGGCCGCGCCATATGCGTGTTTTTTCATCTGGAGCGTGTTTTTCGCCACGTTGAGGTTCGTCAGTTGTATGTCAACCCCAAAACCCTTTAATAGCGGCTGCGTTAATGTCAGAGACAATCCCGACGAGTAATATGAATACAGGTTCAGAAATGGAGAGTTGCCGTTGTACCTGTAATTCTGCCACTTCAACTCATACAAGGTACCTGTTACGGCCTTGCCGGATAATGAAACGTTATAGTCTATTTGCCCCTCTGCCGTGCTGTTTATGTCAAGTGACTGCTTTTGTCTGTCATACGTCTCGTCCAGGCCAAGATTCAGGGAAGGGTCGAATTCCCCTTTGTTGACGAGGATATCGGCCTCAGAGATTTTGGGATTATAGCCTTCAGTCTCTATTCCCGTATTTTTTTCGATAGTTAATCTTATGACGTCATCAACGGTGAGAGGCAGGGTGTGCGAGGGCAGGGCAGAGGGCAGGGTATCGGAGAAGCAGCCTGGCGGTACCCGTGCAATCAGGACAAAGACGATGATTACAGCCAAAAACAGGAACAATTTTATGCGATGTGCCACCCGATGTGCCACCTATGTTTGGCCTATGTCCGGCGCACTGCCGGTTGCATTACATAATCAGGGTTCAAAGTCTCGCGGTCAGAGATTTAAGGTAGTTTTTCAAATTCTCGGAAAACTCCGGCCGTTTCAGAGACAGTTCTATGGTGGCCTTAAGGAAGCCGAATTTGTCGCCGGCGTCATATCTGTTGCCCTTAAACAGGTAGCCGTAGACAACACGGCTGGAAAGGAGCAGGTTAAGGGCGTCGGTGAGCTGATACTCACCGCCTTTGCCTGGTTTGATGGCTTCAAGGGCCTCAAAGATGTCCGATGTCAGGATGTACCTGCCTATGACGGCCAGATTAGACGGGGCTTCCTCTTTCCTTGGTTTTTCCACAAGGGCGTTTATCTTATACAGTTGTTTTGGGATATTGTGGGGGCCGAAATCTGTGACAGTCTCACCATCAATTATACCGTATTTCGACACCTCATCGTCGGGAACCTCCTGAAGCGCTATCACAGGGGAGTGGAATTTTTTGTATATCTCTATCATCTCCATAAGAAGCGTGTCTTCGGGGTCTATAATGTCGTCACCGAGCAGGACGGCAAAGGGTTCGTCTTTGACAAAGGCCTTCGCGCACAATATGGCATGACCAAGGCCAAGTGGCCTGCTTTGCCTGATGTAGGCAAAATCGGATTCGTCGTGCCTGTGAATTTCCTCAATGAGATTGCTGAGGCCCTTTTGCTTCAGAACCTCATCCAGTTCCGAAAACTGGTCGAAATGGTCTTCGATTGCCCGCTTGTTTTTACCCGTTATTATAATAAATTCCCTTATGCCGCAGCGTTCGCACTCCTCAACAGAGTACTGTATCAGCGGTTTATCAACAATAGGGAGCATCTCCTTAGGGGAGGCCTTCGTAACCGGCAAAAACCTCGTCCCAAGTCCGGCAGCAGGCAGTATAGCCTTTCTCAACATGACTCATAGGATAACATATATGGTAAAATAATTGAAATAATAATTTTGGCTTCTGTCATAGCAAAAACCATCATGGCCAAAACCTATTGACATTATATGATGGTAAATGCTTAGCTATGTGATGTGATGTAAGAAGGAGAGGTGCCATATAGATGGGTATATTGGACGGTTTATTAAAGGTTAGAAAGGCGTGGCGGGCGGCTCTTTTACGGCGGGTAGCCACACAACGGGGCTTTACGCTTATTGAGATCCTGATAGTTGTGATGATAATCGGCCTTATCGCCTCTCTGATAGCGCCGAATATTTTACAACGGTTTGAGAGTTCGAAAGAGCAGCTCACAACAGCCCAGATAGAGCTTCTGTCAACATCGGTGCAGTCGTTTTATCTTGATGTGGGCAGGTGTCCCACCGACCTGAATGAGCTGATTGCCTCTTCGGATAAGCTCTGGCGCGGGCCGTATCTTTCAAAGCAGATTATTCCCCAGGACCCATGGCACAGGGATTACCAGTACAAGTGTCCCG
Organism: Nitrospirota bacterium; assembly: GCA_015233685.1. Lineage (GTDB taxonomy): Bacteria > Nitrospirota > Thermodesulfovibrionia > Thermodesulfovibrionales > Magnetobacteriaceae > Magnetominusculus > Magnetominusculus dajiuhuensis. Next base: position 13,928 of record JADFXF010000028.1, read on the forward strand.
GTGAGCATGGCCGATTCGATTTACTCTCTCTCGGGCCGAATGGCAAGATGGATGACAAGATCATCAAGAACTGGTAGCGCCACAACTGGCCGCCACCGGAGTGCTCCCCAATGCTCATAGGCGAGGTGCTGACCGAACTCTTCGACATCGGTGACAGCGAGATAAATAAGGCGCTTGAACTGCAGAAAGAAGTCGGCGGGTACGTAGGGCAAATACTCATCAGCATGGGGGCGGTGAATGAAATCCAACTGATGGCCGCCCTGTCAAAACAGATGGACATTCCACTGTTTGACAGAGAGTCCCTGCCTGAGATAGACGCGGATTTCTATGCGAAGATTACCGGCCTCATAGACACTGAATATCTCCTGAGGCAAAGGTATCTGCCCATATCGGCTGAATTTGAGGGCGTGGGGCCGGGAGGGCCGCAAGAGAAGGAGGGGCAGGACGCACCCGTCAAGTGCCGCTCCATCGTCTTTATCACCAATGATCCACTAAAATCCTCAGCCTTAGATTACGCGTCAAAGGTCCTTGGCTGCCGCGTCAACCTGATGCTTGCCGCTGAGCAGGTGATAAATGAGCTGTCGAGGCCGCTTTTAACCTTTGACAAAGACCTCGTATCGCTGACTGTTGACGACAACCCAGAGCTGCTGCGGGAAATGGCCTCAGAGGCCCCCGTGATTAAGTTTCTGAATAATATCCTCAGTAATGCCGTAGAGCTAAGGGCCTCAGACATCCACATGGAGCCCTCCGAGTCGGCCAGCCGCATCAAACTCAGGATAGACGGCGTACTTCATGACTCTGAGACGGTCAACGAAAAACTCTTCCTTGCCCTCGTCTCACGCATCAAACTCCTTGCAAGGCTGGACATAGCCGAAAAGCGGCTGCCCCAGGACGGGAAGTTCAGCACCAAGATATCGGCAACCCTGATTGACGTCCGTGTCTCCTCCATCCCCTTTGCCATCGGGGAGGGCGTGGTGATGAGGCTGTTATACAGGGAGCGCCTGACGTTTGACATAACAAAGCTGGGAATAGAAAAGGATGTTGAGCCAACAATCATGGAATTAATCAACATGCCCTATGGGATATTGCTGGTCACCGGCCCAACAGGCTCAGGCAAGACCACATCTCTCTATTCGATGCTGTCAAGCCTGGACAAAAGAGAAAAAAAGATAATCACCGTCGAGGACCCCGTGGAATATAAAATTGACGGGATAAATCAAATACAGGTCAAGGACGAGATAGGGCTGTCCTTTGCGGCCTGTCTGCGGTCTATCTTACGGCATGACCCTGATGTTATCATGGTCGGTGAGATAAGAGACCCTGAGACCGCCGCCGTGGCCGTGCAATCGGCCCTCACAGGGCACCTTGTCCTTTCCACGCTGCACACCAACGACGCCCCAAGCAGCCTGTTCAGGCTTATTGAGATGGGGCTTGAGGGGTATCTCTTAAACGCGTCAATTTTGGGCATCATAGCGCAGAGGATTATAAGGAGAAACTGCCAGTTTTGCTCAAAGCCGTTTGAGCCGTCAAAGGCACTGCTGAATAAGTACCCCATTATGCAGCTCTATGAAAGATATAAGGACTCACTCGGCCTGAGGCTTGATATGAAACGCGGCACGGGCTGCCGCAAGTGTGCGGGCACGGGCTACCGCGGCATGATTGCGGTATATGAGGTCTTTAAATACTCGGAGGACCTCAAGGAGCAATTCCTGAAAGAGCAGTCAATAATCGCTATGAGGAAATCCCTTATAGAACATCACGGTTTCAGGACACTAAGAGAGGACGGCCTGTTAAAGGTAATCACCGGCACGACGACGGTGGAGGAGGTTCTGAGGGTCTCGTGACGAGCTTTAATAACCTGTTAAAGATAATCAATGGCGATGCGGCGTGGTAGTCAACCAGGGCAAACGCATTTGAAAAATAAAGCAGAAGATATCTATGCAATCATCCCGATTTGTCCCTTTCCGTCATTCCGGCTTGTCCGGAATCTTCCCTTTAGTGGGAGTTTCATGATGATTGTGCATATTCTGAGGTATAAGGACAGATTCCGGACAAGCCGGAATGACAAAAATAAGTGCGGTGACAAAAATAAGGGAGGCAATTTCTAATGCGTTTGCCCTGGGTAATCAAAGGCGCTGCGGCGTGGTAATTGCCGGTACGACGATGGGGTCTCGTGGGCAGTTATAAATACCTTTGCGTTGACCAAATCGGCAAGGAAGTCAGAGGCTCTGTCTCTGCCCCGGACGTAAAGGAGGCACGCCTTCAACTTAAAGACAAGGGACTGAGGGTCGTGTCAATAGAGGCGTCATCTGGGGCGGCAAAGCAAAGCGGCCTTGGATTTAAGAGCAAAAAGGTAAAGGACTCAGACCTTTACAACATGGCAAGAGAGCTAAGCGTACTGCTGAAGGCAGGCCTCAGAATAGACAACTCCATAGAGACGATAATTGGCACAGTATCAAACGCCGCCCTCAGAGAAACCCTCGCCAACGCGCTCAAGGACATCAGGGCGGGAAAGAGTGTAGCGGAGTCCTTTGAAAAGAGCGGCCTCTTTAACACACTCATGGTGTCGCTTATTCGCGTGGGTGAGAGCGTGGGCAACCTGCGCATGTCCTTTGAGCAGATTGCGGCACACCTGCAGTTTCAGATTCAGTTCAGGGCGGAGATAAGAAACGCCCTCACATATCCGATTTTCCTGGTAATCGCCAGTTGTGTTACCCTTTTTGTCATATTTAAGTTCATCATACCGCGGTTTTTTACCGTCTTTGGGCAGGACCAACTGCTTACTTTGCCGTTTGCCTCTAAGATGTTGTTAAAGGCGTCTGAGTTTATGAGCATAAAGGTCATCGTTGCGGCCTTAGTGGTGGGGGTGGCGTTTTTTAAATTGGTTGATATGAAGAGATTAATGCACGCCGGTTACTCCTATGCCCTTTCGATTCCCCTGATGAGGACTATGATAATAAATCTTGAGCTGTCGAGGTTTTCGTATTCGATGTATACGATGCTCTCAAGCGGGATAGAGTTTATCAAGGCGTTGAGGTTTTCCATAGACTTAATACAAAATGTGAAGGTAAAGCAGTCACTGGAGCCGGCGATTAAGCTGATAAAAGAGGGCAGGCCGATAGGCGGGGTGTTCTCTCAGATTGAGCTGCTGCCTGAGATAGCGGCCAACATGATAACAGTGGGAGAGAAAAGCGGCAATATGAAGGAGATTTTTTTAGAGCTTTTCAATGTGTTTGACGATAGATTCAAAAGGACAATCAAAAAGATAGTCATTCTGGTAGAGCCGCTGATTATAACGGTGATGGGAATGGTGGTGGGCTTTATCGTCATATCCATGATACTTACTGTTATGAGCGTGGGGAATATCAAGTTTTGAGGCAAAAAGGGTTTACGCTCATAGAGTTGCTGATAGTAATGGCGCTGATTGCCGCTGTGCTTGGCGTGACGATTCCCTTTTCCATAAACATGTACAAGAGATACGCCGCGTCGCTTCAGGCGGAGCGCCTGCTCGTTCTGGTAACTCAGATTCAGCGGGAGGCGTTTCTCACCGGAGAGGAGATATTCATAAAGGCCGACGATGGTATCCTCTACGCAAACGACAAGGCGTGGCCGCTGCTGGATAAATCTGACGAAAAAAAAGACAATCCCCCGCTTGCGGCATATGTGTCTATGGAACACCCTGTGATGTTTTTTAATAATGGTACAACAAGCGGTGGCAACATAGATGTTTACGTTAAGGACATGAAATATACTGTGGCGATTGCCGCTCCGTTAGGCAATATCTCAATGAACTGAGGCAGGTGGATAAAACGCGGAATAAAAGACATCAGGACGGGTTTCTTGTAATAGAAATCCTGATAGCCGGCCTGATACTCACGGCAAGCATAGCCTCTACCATGTACCTGTTTCGTATCGGGTTTCAGTCGCTTGCAAGGGTGAGAGACTCAAACATAATCTCGTCTAAAGTACCGGAGGCAATAAACTATCTCAGGGCGTTTGCCATAAAGGCCGCACAAGGCACTGAGTCCCTCGGCGATGGAGTGGACATTTCATGGAAGACGGAACTTGAGAGAAGGGGCACACCGTCAATACTCATAAACACTACGACGCAGTATGACATATATCTGTACAGGGTTGACTTCACGCTAACCTACGATACGCTTACAAGGGACTACCGTGTAGTGCTGTTTAAGTATAAGCCGAAATCGGGCAGGTCAGATGAAATACCGTAGAGGTTTTACTCTCATAGAGGTGGTTGTGGCCATAGCAATATTTACGTCTATGGTACTGCTGTCTACCGCCGCCCTGAATCAGGCGTTTAAACAGTACAAGAAGGTTATGGACGAGGGGGTGAATCTCTGGAAAGTGGCGCGGAACTTTTGGATACACAAGAGCGCTAGTGGGATGTTGTTTTATTTCATAGACGATGGAACGCGTCTGAAGTGGTACCCCTATTTTGTCTGCAACCCTGATGTGATAAGTTACGTCAGCGCCTCGCCAATGGCCGACAATGTGCCGGTTGTCGTGTGGATAGTCAAAGAAAGACACGATGACAACTACGATGTGGTGTACTATGAGCTGCCGGTGTATGTAAAAAAACAGCAGGAGCTGGAAGGAGATTATCAAAGCGGCAGGTTTAAAAAGGGGTATTCTTTTGTTATAATTGAAAATGTAAGCAGTGTGAGCTTTGAAAGCTATGTGGAGGCCCCGGTTACGAAACTCTGGGACTGGAGCCGTGAGTACTACGGGAAAAGTGGAGGAAAGCTGCCCAAATACCTGAGGATAGCCTATAAAAAGGATGGACTGTTCAACGCGCTGATGTTGAGCATATCCACAAATTCAACGATTTACCAGAATCCAACATCAATCTGAGATGATGAGCCTGACAAGGATAAGAGGAAGTGGCGGGGACGAGGCCGGCTCGGCAGTGCTGCTGACGATTTTCCTTGCCGCAATAATCATCATAATAGGGATTGCCTTTAACTGGCTGGTGAAAGAGCATGTCAAGACCGCCCAGGTGTTGAAAGAAAAGGCTGAGGCGATGACCACGGCCGTGTCCGTGTTCGACACACTGCTCTTTGCGATGCTCACGGGCAAGCTCAGCAGTAGCCGGATAGTCGTCTCCGACAGCTCACTCCTGGGTTTTGATAAGATACCGACGAACAACCAGACATTGAAGGTCAGAGAAGACATATCAATAAACGTACAGGACACAAACGGCAAGATATCCGTTTACTCGGGTGTCGGCGACGAATTTAAAAAACTCATTAAACTTGTGGATTCTAAAAGCAGCGTCGGGATTATCGCAGACAGCATCAACGACTGGACTGACGCCGACGACATACCAAGGCCGTTGGGTGCCGAATCCGAGTACTACAGGGGCATTGGGATGCCGTATACCCCCAGAAATTTCTCTATGCAGTACATGGAGGAACTCCTGCTCATCAGGGGTATGAGCTGGGAATTATATAAGAAAATAAAACCATATATTACTATTTTCCCTGGCACGGGGGGATTTAATCCGGCTACCGCCGCCCCGTTGACGATTATTGCGTCTTTGGACATAAGCGAAGAGAATCGAAGAATAATTCAGGACTATATTGACAAGGGACTGGACATTCCGGACGAGTTATTTTATAATCTCACTGGAAGGAGAATACACAGCCTTGAGTATGACTTGTTTCAGCCTTCGCGCTATCTTGAAATCACGGTGACTTACGGATATTTGAAAAATCTTTATACGATAAACGCGGGTATTGGGCTGTATCCTACGGCCACCGCCCCTTACGCGGTTTACTACTGGAAGGAGGGTTGAGGGCTTCTTGAAGGCGCTTAGGGAACTGCTAAAGGTATCACATAAGCAAAGTGGCGGCAGTGGTGGGATGGGACATTTTGGACAACCCCTGACGGTCTGCTATGCCCGTGGTGCAGGCTGCGACTTTTACAACGTATCAAAGGCGGGCATAAGCATGGCCCTAAGCGTGAACTCTTCATTGGTTAACAAAATTATGGGGAAAAACATCCTCGTCGTCGGCAGGGAGCTGGTCTACTATTGGAGAGAAAAATATCCCCCCTCAGTACAAAAAAACCTCAAAGGAATCATATCTAATGATGTGGCAGAGATGTTCCCTATGATTGCCAACCCCGCGTTTCACTTTAATGTCTTTGAGAGCCACGCAAATTACACGCTCGTGGATATATGGGCGTGGGAGAGGCGCGTTGTGGAAGAGGTGTCCAGGGGATTTTACTCTAATTACCTGATTCCGGAGGACTTGTTGTTCGTATCGGATGCCCCTGAGGCCACTATATATGCCGACGGGGAAAAGATTTACGCCTTTGCCCACGGCCCAAACGGCTTTATTGGCTTTCGTACCCTTGCCGTGCCTCTTAGTGAAAGCGGCGTGGAGGTCTTTTTGCGGGGACTTGGGGCTTACCGGCAAGAGATGAGGTGCGTAAACCTGTGTGGGGTAAATCTTCTCAATGGCGGCCCCATTATGGATATTCCCATAAATTTTATAGAGGATTCCGGATTTCCCGTATCGCTGAGGGGTTTAAACTCCCTGAGGCTGGCCCCATTCAGGACAAGGTCGTGGCACTCGGCACTGAATACGGAGTTGCTGTTCAGGGCTGCCCTGTATTGCATGGTGGCCTATCTGGTTTCCTCCTACATGTCAATAAAAAAACTTGACGCGTCCCTTGAGGACATTGAAAGAGAAACCGCGGGGGTGACAAAGCAGATAAATGAGCTTGCAGAGCTGCAGGACAAGGACATAACGGCAAAGCTGCTTGTTGCCCTTGCCAAAAAGGTAAGCGAGTTCGCACCCCCGCTTGGGGTCATTGAGGTTCTGACACGGTCACTTGCCGACGGTGCCTATGTAACGCAGTTAAACATTAATAACAGAAACGTTGACGTCAGCATCGTCTCGGCCAACCCTTCGGAGGTGATAAGCAAGCTGAGCGCTTTGAAAGAGGTTGAAACGGTAAAACTCGTGGGAGAACCATCCAGAGAAGGCCAGACCTACAAGTTTCGCCTCTCCATAGACATGCGCAACACAATAGCCGGTACCTCAAATGCCTCAAGCCCGGCGGCCTTTATAACAACTTCAACGCCGTCAATACCTCAGGCTACGGCCGTGCATGGGGCTTATAGCAGGACGTCAATCCCAGCGGCTGTCATAAACGCTAACCCAAACTCCGTTGGGACGCCGCGCAGTACTGTAAACATGGCGTCAAGCCCTTCGGCGATAGTAAAAACCAATAAGTTGTTTTAGAAGGAAAACGGTAATTGAAAGAATGAAGATTGAAGGTGGCAACCTTAAAAAGGCGGGATTATATCTGTTGATAGTCTTATCAATAGCTCGTTTTGCCGTAGTCCCGGCTAAGACAGCCGTAGAAAGAAGGACGGCCGTGGTAGAGGACTATCTTTCCGCCTATGCCTCGAAGTCGGACTTGCTTCAAAAATATCTCGCGATTGACACTAAGGACGACCCCGAGGTGAATAACGAACTGGCATCCTTAATCTATCCCAAAGGGAGCAACAGGACGGCAATACAGACGGAGATAGTAAATTTACTAACGAAATCGGCGGAGGCAAATGCGCTGGTTGTACAGAACTTTCAGCTCATTGAAGGTACGGAGGACAGTGTTTTAATTGAGGCCTCCGTGATGGTAAGGGTACAAGGGCTGCTCAAGCCGACATATAAGCTATTCAAGGCCATTGCGGACGCAAGGCCGGTGCTGAGGATAAAAAGTGTGGAGATAAATGTTATGGATAAAACCTACACAACCAGGATAGTGGTGTCGGGTTATATAAGAAAGGTTTGACAAAGGGTGGTATGCTAAAAGACAATATACTAAAAAGCGCTAAGGCGGCGCAATATGTGGCATGGGTGAAGTCAAATGCCAAAGACATAATAATTATATTATTATTTGCCGCGGTGATACCGCTGATGATTGTAAAAAACCCTGAGATAAGGTATAATAGCAGGGCGAAAGACATGGAAGGTGTTCAGAATAATAAGAAGAGGACATTGGCTCTCATTCTTGAGGCGTCCAAAAGGGACTACGAAGAGGTTTTTAAGAAGAATATTTTTATGGCCGATGGAAAGTATCCGCCTGATCCGTCGCAAAAGGTGGAAGTCAAGAAGGTCTATGTCTATACCCTGATAGGGGTTTTATCTTCTAAGCAGAAGGTAGCCGTCTTGTTAGATAACGAAGGCCAGTACCATTACAGCCAGAAGGGGGAGACCCTGCCCGGTGAGACCGTTATAAGTGAGGTAACGATGACCTCGGTGACGCTGAAAAATCAGGAGGGTGAGATAAAATTAAAGATATTCTCGATAAAAAATTGAACTCCCGCAAGTGTATTTATTATCCGGTCTGCAGTGTCCTGAATATCAGGGTAAGGCGGGTGATAGTGATTCTGGGTATGTTTGCCCTCGTGGTGTTTGCGGCGGCCTGCACTGCGGAATATCGTCCCACAACGATGGTGAATATGCTGGAGCTGCCTTATAAGAAGATTATCAGGTGCGATAACACCACGGGCAAGTGCGACAATGTTACCTCCAGCGACAATGCGACAGGGAAGTTTAAGTCGTTAGACGTACTCAGTGAAAAACCGCCTGTTCATCCACCTGTGGACATTGAGACTCCGTCGTTTGAAAAGGCGGCCTCGGGGAATGTCGCGCTGGAACTTGAACCCATAGACGCGTCGAAACTCGCGCTGGAGGATAAACCCGTGTTGATAAATGTTGACGGAATGCCTCTGTCGGATTTTGTAATCCACGCGGTGGGAGAGGTACTTAAGGTGACATTTTTTATAGATGAGACGGTAAAGGCGATGAAAAACCCGGTTACTCTGCATATGACAAAAGAACTGTCGGCGTCCAGGACTCTGGAGATAGTGGTGGAGCTACTGAGGCAGCAGGGACTGTTGGTGGGTGCTAAGGCAGGAAGTCTCTATATATTAAAACCAGCTGCGGGCGGAGAGCCTGTGGATATACGTGTAGGCAGAAATGTGCCTGTAAGCTCCGCAAAGATAGTCCAGGTGGTGGCGTTAAAATATATAAGCTCCGCCGAGATGTCGGCACTGATAGCCGAATTTTATAAAGCCGCCCTGACAACAAAGGTTTACGAGAAAGAAAACGCCATACTGGTAACCGGCACGGCGGCAACGATACGGGAGTGTCTTAACCTGATAGACATTATGGATGTGCCCTATCTGAAGCAGAAACGGGTGATTCTCATGAGATTGACATATTGGAAGCCTGAGGAGTTCGTCTCCCAAATGACGGCAATACTCAATGGAACAGGATTTGGCACGTCAACGAATCCCAAAGGACCGGGCGTGGCATTCATCCCTGTGAAGTTTCTCAACAGTGTCCTTGCGGTTGCGCCGGACGAACAGTCAGCCAAGTTCGTAATGCAGTGGAAAGACCGCCTTGATACGCCTGAGTCGGCAGGTTCCGGGGAAAAGACATTTACATTCTTCCCTAAATTTTCAAGGGCCACTGAGCTTGTCGAAACCATTCAGAGACTCTACGGTATCAAGCAAACGACTCAGACACAGGCTACCGCCAGCAGGACGACACTGGATAAGGAGAAAAAGTCATCCGATGAGTTTGGCTCCACAAAGGCCTCCACTACGACATCCGGGTCGTCTACTACGGCTACGGGCAACACAGTGGCTAAACCGTTGGCTACAGAGACAACAGGGGCTACCAGCGGCTCCGCTGTAATAACCTTGCCCAATGCCCCTGACGTTCAAATAAGAATCACGTCAGACGACAAGAGAAACGTGATAATCATGATGACTACGCCGTCAATATATCAAAGCCTGGTTAGTTTGCTGAAAGAGATAGATACTCCTCCCAGACAAGTGTTGATAGAAGGGACGATAGCTGAGCTGTCCCTTGGCAGTAAGGAGGAGCTTGGGCTTGAAGGATTTATAGGAAGCAGGGTGGCAATGGGTAATTATGGGGTCGGCACGATTGGCCTTTTGGGTGCTAATTCCGCAGGCACCATCTTCAAGTTCCTGACAGACACCTATAACGCGGAGGTTGTACTTGACGCCCTTGCGAAGGAAAATAAATTAGAGATACTCATGAGGCCGCACCTCATGGTTGTGGACAATGAAGAGGCAAATATTCAGGTTGGAGACGATGTGCCGGTGATAACCAGCCAGTTATCAACTATAGTCAGCACAACGTCAACTACAACGTCCCCAAGTATCTTAAATAGCGTCTCATATATAAGTACCGGACTTCTTTTAACGATTAAGCCGACAATAAACGCCGATGGCCTGGTTACGCTTGAGATATCAACTGAGGTCAGCGCGGCCCAAACCAACGCAACCTCAACCATAGACTCTCCCACAATAAGAAAGAGAAAAGTAAAGACTATGGTAGTAGTCGGAAATGGGCAAACTGTCATTCTTGGTGGAATAAGGAGCAAACAAACCAGTGTTACTGAAAGTAAAATCCCTCTGCTTGGCGATATTCCAATACTTGGCTATGTCTTTAAGTACAGGTCAGAGGATGTTACGAGGACGGAGTTATTGATATTCATTACGCCCAGAATACTGACAAACACAGATGACGCCCACAACATAACGAGGGAAATTGGAGAGCGTTTTGAGTGGTTTAATAAATGAAGTGCTTGTTGACTTCTCTGATGAGAAACTGGGTTGCTGTGAAACTATGGGGTCCGGTGCCTATGGTGAGAAGGGCGGTAAGGTGCTCAGGAATAAAAAATACTTAAGTTTTGCAAATTAATGTCCGATAAAGGTATAAATGGAGAAAGGAAAGGCGGAAGTCCATAAAGGAGGTGGAAGCGCAGAGGCGGACGGAGGCCTATGCCGTAGGATGTTTAGCAAAGAAGGCAGGATGCTGTGGAGGTCTCAGGGATGGATGGTTTCAGGGATGTATGTTGGTGGCGTTGTGTGGAATTTTGAGGTGGCAGGTGAAGGTTGATATTGACAAGGGAATTTGCGGTATGAGCGCTGAGAGCAAAAACGCGGTGAACTCGCTGTAGATGTGAAACTCATGAAAAGTGAGTAGAGAAAAGCAGAAAAGGGGGTGTATAGGAGATAGATATAAGGAGTGATAAAGGGCGTGAGCAATGTGGCGAACAATATAAAGATGCCTGCATGGCAGGAAGAGCATTTGCACACTTGTTAGACAAAATGAAAGACAAGGAGGATAATGATGAGGAAAAGTATAGTATATTTAATGATAGCGGCAGTGGTTTTAACCGGGCTGTTTATGTGGGGCGGCAATCAGGGCCGGGTATATGCGGTAATGGGCGATAATGTGACATACACCTTCCCCTATCTGACTACCAGTACCGACAAGCCTGTGTACTGTGTGGTGTCAAACATGACGCAGGATAACGCGTCGTTGCACTTCTATGTACTGGCAGACAGTGCCGCTATGACAACGTCGGCGTCACAAATACAGGACGTAGCTCAGAATTCAGCGATAGTATATGCCTTTCAGACGCGCATGGTTTCGTTTGAGGGCCTGAGTATCAATGTAGATGGAACGTCTTTTGGTAGTCTGTCTGGTAAAGTCAACGCGAACAACAACTATTCAGGCAGCCTTAGACTTACTCAGCAGGCGGCTGGTTATAATGATGGCGCTGGTGCCGCGACTGTGAAGTACGGTAATGCGACTGACCTTGACTGGACCTGCGGAAATATACCTATGGCATGTTTCCAGGGCACGACCACTCCAAAGAGAAATCTGATCGGCTATGTGTGTTCAGATGAAATGATGCGGCGTGTGACGGCGGCTAATGGTCTTACCACTGGTTATGAGCGTGGGAATCAATTGCAACTGCCTGTGGCACAACCCACCCAATACGGGCAGCCATATAACCAGATTTATACGTACTAGGTAGCGATAGAGGTATGCTGAGATGTTTTATACTCGTTGAGTATGAATGTCAGGTATAGAAGGGATGCTGAGCAGAGAGTTTTATAAAAAGGAAATAACGCTAAGGAGGAAATGATGAAGAAAAGTTTTTTATATCTAGTACTGGCGGTCATGGTTCTGAGCGCAATGTTTATGTTGGGTGGAAGAAGCATACACGCCAACCAGAATGACAATGTGACATACACATTGCCTTACTTAACCAGCGCAACTGACAAGAACATCTATTGTGTTATATCGAACCGGACACAGGACAACGCGTCGGTACACTTTACAATAAATGCAAACTCGGCGCTGAGCTTGAATTCTCAACTGCAGAATTTTAACACATTGAGTAACTATGCGGTTGTGTATGCACATCAGACTCGTATGCTGTCTTTTGAGGGGCTTACGATAAACCTTGATGGTATGGCGATGGGTAGCGTGTCCGTTGCTGTGGCAGCTAACCAGTCCTACGGCGGCAGGATTAGCCTCGTGCAGATGGGCATTCTTGGCGGCTCCGGCCCATTCAACTCATGGTCGTGTATGGATTTACCTATGGCATGTTTCCAGGGCACGACAAACCCAAAGCGTAACCTGACAGGGTATCTGTGTTCAGATCCATACTCACCTCAGACACCGATTCAGCATTTCACGTACTAACACATAACGCTGAAAGAGGCAGTGCCTACGGCACTGCCTCTTTTTTTTTGGTGCGCCCGGCACGGGCGCATACTATGTGGTGGAAGTCGCACTAGGGGGGCTGATAGCGCCAACCGTTAGCCAAAGGCAAGGGTGTCCGTCGTGAGGCGGAATCTGGTGTTGTCGGTGGCAAAGCTCCGGTCTGAGGAACACAACGGCATATAATTATATTTTTAAATCATATGAGCATTAATAATCAGTGATTAGCGTATTTATGAAATATCTTAGTCTGTCATTCCGGCTTGTCCGGAATCTGTCTCAGCACATCCTCAAGCCAAATACGATTCCGGA
>JADFXF010000029.1 GCA_015233685.1 Nitrospirota bacterium
ATGGCTGTTTCTTCTGGCAACCCTTTGACATCAATGACTTCCATTCTTTATATCCTCCTTTAAAATTGAACATAGGTCTGATTTAGTATAACATGTTTATGTCTAAAAAGGAGAGAAAGTCAATGTAAAACCAGACGGAACGACGACACTTACTTTCTTGATCGCATTTTGGTGGGGGAAGGGCACAGCGCCCTTCCCTTATTGTTCTCTTTAAAACAAACCCTTCACCTTGCCGGTTTCTACGTCAACGTCAACCCTTCTGTACGCCGGGTCACTTGATGTGCCGGGCATTAGCTTTATATCTCCGGCTACGGGGACGACAAATCCCGCGCCTTTAAATAGCAATATGTCTCTCACGAACAGTCTCCAGTCCTTTGGCACTCCCTTCTTGTTCGGATTGTCAGAGACGCTCAAGTGGGTTTTGACCATACATGTGCCGAGTTTGCTGAGTTCAGGGTCGGCCTCTATCGCCTTCGCCTTTTTGAGTGCGTCAGGGGAGTAGTCCACGCCGTCTGCCGCGTATATCTGTGTGGCTATCTTCTCAATTCTCTGCGTCAGAGGCATCTCAAGCGGATACAGGAACTGGAAGTTGTTCGTCTCGTTACAGGCGTCAACTACCGCGTCTGCCAGCTCAAGGGCACCTTCGCCGCCCTTTTCCCAATGCCTGGACAGCGCTACTCTTGCCCCTGCTGCCTCAGCGTTCTTTCTTACTATGCTGATTTCCGCATCGGTATCAGTGTAAAACGCGTTTATACATACGACGGGATTGATTCCGGCGGATTTTATGTTTTTAATGTGATGGATAAGGTTTATGCAGCCCTTGTCCACCCAGCCGACGTTTTCACCCTTGTACTCATCGGGAATCGGCTTGCCGGGTACGGGAATCGGCGCTCCACCGTGGCATTTCAACGCCCTTATCGTTGCTACGATTACGGCGGCGTTTGGTTTCAGGCCGGAGTAACGGCATTTTAAATTCCAGAACTTTTCAAACCCTATATCCGCCCCGAAGCCGGATTCTGTCACATTGTAATCGGCGAGCTTCAGCCCTACCCTGTCCGCTATTATCGAGGACTGCCCTATCGCTATATTGGCAAACGGCCCTGCGTGAACCAACACCGGCTGCCCCTCTATTGTCTGAAGCAGGTTCGGATTTAAGGCCTCCACCATCCACGCCGTCATTGCGCCGTCAACTTCGAGGTCCCTCGTTGTAACAGGGCCTCCCTTCTTGTCATAGGCAACGACTATTTTGCCCATTCTGTCTCTGAAATCTTTCAGGTCGGTAGCCACCGCCAATATCGCCATTATCTCGGAGGAGACGGCTATGTCAAAACGCGACTCCATCATGTAGCCGTCCATCCTGCCGCCTATTCCTATTATCATCTTCCTCAGCGACTGGGCGCAAAAGTCCATTATCCAGCCCTGCTGCACGCGGCGTGGGTCTATGTCGAGCCTCCTGAGTTTCCTCTTTGCAAGCTGGTCATCCGTGTAGTTCAGCTCATGCTGCATCCTTGAGGTCAGCGCTACCATCGAAAGGTTGTGGGAGTTGATTATGGCGTTGATGTCGCCCGTAAGGCCAAGTGAAAACGGGGTCAGGGGGACGCACTGCGAAAGGCCACCACCAGCCGCCGAGCCTTTGATGTTCATCGTCGGGCCGCCGGAGGGCTGTCTGATTGCCGCTATGACGCTCTTTTTCCTCTTGCCAAGCCCCTGTACGAGGCCGATAGTAGATGTTGACTTGCCTTCGCCAAGGGGGGTGGGGGTTATGGCGGTAACGTCAATGTACTTGCCGTTGGGCTTGTCTGCCAGACGGCTTAACAGGCGCTTAAAGTCAATTTTTGCCACGTAGTGGCCGTGAGGAAGGAGTTCGTCCTTTGGCAGTCCTAACTCCTCGGCCAGTTGATACACTGTCTTCATGTTTTTCTCCGCTGCCTCGGCTATTTCCCAGTCAGCGTGTTTTGTTGGGTCAAGCGGCATGATTTTTGTCCTCCTGTACTTTTTCTAATTTTACGGCACAGACCTTAAGCTCCGGTATCTTGCAAATTGGGTCATATACGGGATTTGTCAGCACGTTGGCGGCCGCCTCGCTGTAATGGAATGGGATAAACACCACCCCTACATCCGGCACGTTTGTAACCTTTGCCTTCAACGTGATTGAGCCTCTGCGCGAGGTTACCTGCACCATGGCGCCATTGTCTATGCTCATCCGACCTGCGTCTGCAGGGTTGATTTCTACGTATGCCTCGTGTGCCGCCGTGTCTATTGCCTTTACGCGGCGTGTCATCGTGCCCGTGTGGTATTGGAGCAGTTGTCTGCCTGTTGACAGCGTAAAGGGATACTCCTCATCCGGCAGCTCCAGTGAGGGGTTAAATTTAATAGCAGAGAACTTTGCTTTTCCTATCGGAAATGTGTCTTTAAACAGATATGGCGTGCCCGGATGCTCAGGCGTTGGGCATGGCCATTGAATCCCGCGTTTTTCTATGCGGCGGTAGTTTATACCGGCCACGTTTTGCCACAGCCGCCCCACCTCGTCAAACACCTCAGACATATCGCCATAGTTCATATCATATCCCATAGCGCGGGATAGCTCCATGATTATCGCAGAATCATCCCTTGCGTCACCGGGTGGGCTTATTGCCTTTCTTACCCTTTGAACGCGACGGTCGGTATTGGTAAACGTGCCGTCTTTTTCGGCGAAACACGCGGCAGGAAGCACGACATCGGCAAGTTCCGCCGTCTTTGTCATAAAAATATCCTGCACCACTAAAAGCTCCAGGTTTTTGAGCGCATGGATGGTGTGTTTCTGGTCCGGGTCGCTCATAACGGGATTTTCGCCCATAATATACATTGCCTTTAGCTTACCGGCCTCGGCGGCATACATCATATCAATTGCCGTCATCCCTATCTTGTCCGGGAGTTTTACCTTCCATTCCGCCTCAAACTTCGCCCTCACTACCTCGTCTGTTACCTTCTGATAACCCGGAAATACGTTCGGGGCGCAGGCCATGTCGCTTGCCCCCTGGACATTGTTCTGTCCCCTCAGTGGATTAAGCCCCACCGATTCGCGCCCGAGGTTGCCGGCCATCAGGACAAGGTTGGCAACGCTAAACACATTGTCTGTGCCGTGGCTGTGCTGCGTAATGCCCATTGTGTAGTATATGGCGGCGCGTTTCCCCGCGGCATAAATCCTTGCCGCCTCAATTATCTTTTCTTTCGGCACGCCGGTTATCTTTTCACCTACCTCCGGCGTATATTCCTCCACGGCCTCGGCGACCTTACTAAAACCCTCTGTGCGCTCTTCTATGAACTTCTTATTTATCAGGTCTTCTTTTATCATCACGTGCATCATGGTGTTAAGCAGCGCCACGTCCGTGCCGTGTCTCTGCTTGAGCCACAGATGGGCATGCTTGACCAACGGTATGCGCCGCGGGTCGGCGATTATCAGCTTCGCCCCTTTTTTCACTGCCTTGAGCATCCTCAACGCCACAATCGGGTGATTCTCCTTCGTGTTTGAGCCAATTACAAACATCACATCGTTATTCTCAGTCTCAGGGACAGAGTTTGTCATTACGCCCGAACCAAATACTGTGACCAGACCGGCCACCGTGGGGCTGTGTCAGAGACGGGCGCAGTGGTCAACATTGTTCGTCCCTATCACCGCGCGCATAAATTTTTGAAACAGGTAATTCTCCTCATTCGTGCATCTGGCCGAGGACAGTCCGGCAAGGGCGTCCGGGCCGTGGTCATCACGTATTTTCTTGAACTTAGTTACAATATAAGAGATGGCCTCGTCCCATGTTGCCTCTGTGAATTTACCATCTTTTTTTATCAATGGGGTCTTGAGCCTGTCAGGGCTGGTTATGAATTCATAGCCGAACCTGCCCTTTACGCAAAGCCACCCCTCGTTATGTGTATCGGCCTTTGATGAGACACGCGCTATCTCGTTGCCCCGAACATGGAGATTCAACTGACAGCCGCAGCCGCAGTATGAGCAGGTCGTCTCGACTTCCTTTACATTAATGCTGCGTCCTTTCTTTGCCCAAATACGCCCTGTAAGCGCACCCGTGGGGCATACGCTGACACACTGGCCGCAGAACTCGCAGTCCAAATCTCTCTCGAACGATGGACACACCTTCGCGTCAAATCCCCTGTAGGCTATGTCTATGGCCCCAACGCCCTGCACCTCGTTACACACACGCACGCACTGGCCGCACAGGATGCACTTGTCCATATTTCGCTCAAGAAACGGATTGCCGTCCTGCTTCGTATACTGTCTTCTCTTGCCGTAGAACCTGTTTTCTCTAAGTCCATAGAAATAGGCGAACTCCTGGAGCTTGCAATCCCCCGCACGCTCACATATCATGCAGTCATTGGGATGGTCGGAAAGCAGTAGCTCAATGACCGTCTTTCTCAATCTCTCCACTGTCGGAGTGGCGGTCTTTACCTTCATCCCCTCTGTCACCGGCGTCGTACACGATGTCGTGGGTTTTGGCATCCCCTCTACCTCGACAAGGCAAAGCCGGCAGCCGCCATAGGGCTCAAGGGCGGGATTATCACAGAGCGTGGGGATATAGATACCATAGGCTCTGGCCGTTTGAAGGATTGTGGCGCCGTTGGCAGCCTCCACCTCTTTGCCGTCTATCGTTAACTTAATACTCATCGTCAATCCTCCTTTGCTCGTATTTTGCCAAATCCAACTCCTGAAAAATATTTATTCCAAGGGCGGTGCCCCTGCAAATCACCCACATCATTTTCGGGTACGCACCGCAAAAGCCCGTGGCCATGAGCCCTGGGGGCCGCCGTCGCGGGCGAATTTAAGCTCACTGCCATCGTTGAAGTATAAGACCCACACGACGGACGTGCCGTCAAACTCACTTGACCATACAGAAAACTTTTTCCTCATGCCAGCATCATAAAGACCTCTCAACTCCGCCATGTTAGGCATACGCCAGCCGCCACCACCAACTGTGAGGTTCGCCACCCATAAGTTTGCCTGATCCCAGGTTGTAGACTCTTCAGGGCCTTCGAACCACTGAAGTCCTGTGCCATTGTCTGTAAGTATTCCCACGTTGTCAACTATAAGCTCAGACTGCTTCCCAAATCCATAACATAAAGACAAGGAAAGAATTAACACTACAAAAACTGTCATGGATAATTTCATATACGGCCTCTTCCCGATAACAGGCCATCCTTATTTCCGCTCATTATCACTTCTTTAAAACCGACTTAAACTTACACGCGTCAAAGCATGAACCGCACTTGATACACAACTCCGGCGTTATAAAATGCGGCTTCTTCTTTTCGCCCGTTATGGCGTTTACGGGACAGCTCCTGGCACAAGCCATGCAACCCGTACACGTATCCTCTTTAATAGTAAACGTTATCAGGGGCTTACAGACAGCAGCCGGACAGCGTTTCTCTTCGATATGGGCGACATACTCCTCTCTGAAATTCCTCAGCGTACTAAGGACTGGATTCGGGGCAGTCTGCCCAAGTCCGCAGAGACTAGCGGCGCGAATATCCTCGGAGAGCGCTTCAAGCAACTCCAGATCGCCCTTTCTGCCCTTGCCGTTGGTTATCCTCTCAAGTATCTCATACAGCCTCTTCGTGCCTATCCTGCACGGCGTACACTTCCCGCAGGACTCGGACTGGGTAAACTCAAGGAAGAACTTAGCAATGTTCACCATACAGTTGTCCTCGTCAAGGACGATCATACCACCGGAGCCTACAATAGAGCCGGCCTTTGCGATACTCTCATAATCAACGGGCGTGTCAAGCATCGCCGTCGTAAGACAGCCGCCCGAAGGCCCACCAGTCTGAACCGCCTTAAATGCCTTGTCGTTTGGGATTCCGCCACCTATGTCGTAGATTATCTCGCGCAGGGTTATCCCCATAGGAATCTCTATCAATCCACCGCGGTTAATCTTCCCGGCAAGCGCAAAGACCTTCGTACCCTTGCTCTTTTCAGTACCAAAGGATGAGAACCACTCAGCGCCCTTTACAATTATTCGTGGTACGTTAGCAAGCGTCTCCACATTATTAATTACCGTGGGCTTGCCCCATAGGCCCTTTTGGGCGGGAAACGGCGGTTTTGCACGCGGCATCCCCCTAAGGCCCTCTATTGAGGCGATGAGCGCGGTTTCCTCTCCGCAGACAAACGCCCCGGCGCCTTCTTTTATCTTAATGTTGAATTTGAATCCAGAGCCTAACACGCTATCGCCAAGAAAACCCCTCTCATGCGCCGCCGCGATGGCAACTTTCAGATTGCTGATTGCCAGCGGGTACTCGGCACGACAGTATACATAGCCATAATTTGCCCCAATGCTGTAACCGCCAATGAGCATCCCCTCGATTATCGCGTGGGGGTCGCCCTCAAGGACGCTCCTGTCCATAAACGCACCGGGGTCACCCTCGTCGGCGTTGCAGATAATATATTTAATGTCAGACTGCGCCTTATTGCAAAACTCCCACTTTAATCCTGTGGGAAACCCCGCGCCGCCTCTTCCCCTCAGGCCGGAGGCCTTAATTATCTCTATAGCCGCCTTGGGGTCTCCTGTGGCAATCACCTTTTTCACGGCCTCATACCCGCCGTGGCTGATGTAATCCTCTATCGAAAGAGGGTCTATGAATCCACAGTTTGACAGCACCACCCGCTCCTGCTTATTCATATAGGGGAGTTGGCTAAAAACAGGTATATCATCGTATGCCTTTCCATAGGAGGGCATCTGGGCCAGGGCATATTTGATTACCGGCACATTTTCCGCGGCGTGGGAGTTGATTATCTCCTCTATTGACGCCGTCGTCACATTACCGTATGTCACACGCGCAAACCCATCAACCACGACATCCACAAGCACCTCGCTGTGGCACATCCCTATGCAAGAGGTTGAGGATAATTTTATGTCTAACCCTTTTGCCTTAGCCAGCTCTCCGGCGAGGGCATAGATATCTGAGGCACCGGCCGTTATGCCGCATGTCCCCATTCCTACGATTATCTCTGTCTTAGCCTTTTTTCCCATTTCCCTCACCATCCATATATTTTTCCAATTGCTTTTTTGCCTTCTGCGGCGTCATCTTACCGTAGACATCTTTGCCGACGATAAATATCGGTGCCCTCGCACACGCCCCAACACAAGCCACATGCTCTACGGTAAAATTCCCGTCAGGGGTAGTCTCACCGACGCCGCAATGAAGCATCGTTTGAACATCGTCGCTAATCTTCTCTGAACCCTTGACATGGCAGGCCGTGCCGCGGCATATCTTCACTACATTTTTACCCGGCTTGACAAGGTGAAACTGGCCGTAGAACGTGGCCACTCCGTAAAAACGCGATGCTGGCAATCCCGTCTGCCCTGAGACCCACGAGACGGCCTCCTCGGGGATGTAGCCATACCTTACCTCCATGTCCTGCAGTATTGAGACGATACTACCCTCGCTTTGATAATATTTGGCGAGTATGTCATTTAAGCCTTCCATTGGAACACCCTCTTGAAACATATCGGGATACCCTCCTCCTGCCTGTGTTTTACTTTCGAGTAATTGTTTTCAGAGCCTCAAGCCGATAAGTTTAACATGAATTCGATACAATGGTCAATACATTCATAAAAAGTAATTTTTGAATATAAAAAAAATTGACAAAAAATTGAACGGCGGTTGCCATAAAAATAAGTCTTACGCTATTATAATGGGTGGTCGTAGTGCGATCAGTGTCCGAAATAATATCGGGAAGCGTTATTAAAGAGATGTCGGGAGGTTTACTTATGGATAAACAGCACACGCCTTTGAAGGAGGTGCGGGAACTTGCACAAAAATTTACACCTCAGGAAATTGAAACCTGTATCACCAATCAGCTTCAGGACGGGGTAAATGAATGCCGAATGGGGACTTCCACAGACCACGTTATAAATGAGTTGTCAAAGGCCGAATTTGTGCGCTCAAAGATGGAAACCGGCGCATCACTCACTGACGCAATGCGTGAGCTGGCAAAGAGCATACGCAGTGTGCAAAGCGGCTTTGGCGCGCAGGGCCAACCTGATTCTTAACACACAAAGGCAACCCCTTTATTTTACGGGCGTAATCTTATCGGGAAGTCTGTCAGGGAATTTGTCGGTAAATTTATCAGTCGCCGCCGACCCTGTGGTATTTCCAATCCAGACGTGGACTCTTGCCTCCTGCTGCCAGCCGCCCGGGCCGATTATGTGAACTACGCAGTTTTTATTAGGTTTCTTAAAAGCTACAATTGCGTTATTTCTTGCAAACGACGACGCCATAAACTCCCAGCCCTTCTTTGGCATCTGTGTCTTGAAAAATCTGACGATAGAATCAACGGTAACATTAGCCGAGTAAACCAAAGACCCGCCTACAAAACTCGCCGTGTTCATTAAGATAGACTCCCCTTCTACCAGTTTTAGCTCTTCGGGAATGTCAATGTCTTCGAAATCGGTACCCATTAGTGAAATCTGCGAGGGAGCGGTCGGCGTTGCAGGGGGCGGATTTTCCTGACGGGCCTGGCTGTTGTCCCCCTTGAATAAAGTTGTCCCGGCGCACCCTGCCGTGAATGAAAACAACAGCATGACAATAAATATCTTATACATCATTAAAAACCTCCTTAAACAAACATTAGTGGGGGCAGTATAGCATAATGCCGGGGCCAACTGCAATTAGTTTCACGTCGGTTTCGCAATAACGGCTTACTTTACAAGCGGGCTTTCAGGGATGCCCTCGTCTTATCTGGAGAAAACGTTGTAATGTTCAGAGAATCTCTTTGAGCGAATCTTGAAAAAATCTGTAACCCGGTACTCAGTGAGCCTTTCGTTTACCTTTGCTATCCTGTCCTCAGTTGATGGATGGGTCTTAAAAACTCCGCCGCCTGTGGGCGTTGACTTGCTCTGAAGATTTTTCAGGACATCTTTCAATGCCGCCGGATTGTATCCCGATGCCCTTAAATAGACAAGCGCGCTTTCGTCCGCCGCATATTCCTGTGCCTTGGAGTAGCCGCTTGTAACCAGAGATTTGACAACATCGTCTATTGACCCCTCAAATACATTCAGCAGTTGAGAGACCTCGCCTGGTGTGTATTGCCTGGCGGCCTCCGAGCCCATAACGGTCAGCGCCTCCGTCCAACGCGACGACTTTATCGCCCCAAGCCCATCCTTGTGGTTTATGTGCGCGATTTCATGCGCAAGTATCGCCGCAAGCTCGTCCTCGTTTACCGCTAAATCTATCATACCCTTTGTGATAAATATAATCCCGCCCGGACACGCAAAGGCGTTTATCTCCTTCGAATCCAATATAGCAAAGTGATAGCCGCCATACGTGAACGGCATCTCAGAATGAAACGCTATCGTCTGCCCCGTGAGATTAATGTATGTGGTAAACTCAGGGCTGTTTAAAAGTTTATATGACCCCAGTATCCTTGCCGCAACAGACCTGCCGATATAGTATTCCTCTTCCGACGCAATCGGCCTCGCCGCTTTGGACACAGAAGTCCCAACCTTTATGGCAGTATCAGGTATGGACGAGAGCGTCGGCACGCAGCCCATAAGCGCGACCAACAGCGTTATAATTACCATGTTTTTCATGATTAAATTATTCAGTCAGCCCCCCAGCCTTGATAAACATTGCGACCTTCTCAGCCGGTACGCTAAAGCCCTCAACCTTAGTGACGAGATTAAAATCCAAATCCGGGTGCTTTTTCTTATACGCGTCCTCAACCTGCGGGTTAAATCCCTTGCCAGCCAACGACACCTCTTCATTTGAGGCGGCATGGCTGCCCCCCTGGGTTTTAGCTAACTGTACAGCTGTCTTGTTAAGGGCGCTTTTGTGAATACAGCCGGACTTACCCCCAAATTTTACCATATACCAGTCACCCTTTGTTGAGACTACCTCTAAGGCATCGGCGTATTTGACCATGGCCCTGACGGCGGAGAAAAAATTACAGTCCGCCCTGATAGCGTTTTCCTTCGTTATAACCTGCATTGTCTCCCCGTACACGACAGCGGGGATAAACAGCAACAACATTATGAATACGGTTTTTCTCATTTCTCGGTCATCTTAACAATTATCCAATCATTTGTCAAGGGGGGGGACTCCGCCGCCAAAAGATTTTTTACCCTCTTTAATAGTACACCGGACGGCCCGTCTGTTGGGTACAGTGTCAGCAGCTCCTCTAATATGTCTGCTGATTCCTGCCACTTTCCCTCTTTGAACAGGCGCATCGCGTCCGTGTATCGCCCGGCAAGGATTTTTTTATCGTTGTCAGCGTCTGAGATAAAACCCATTACCTCAAATATCTTCGTCGGTATGCTCTTGCCCTTAACCTCTATGAGGGCAAGCTCGCGGCTTAGAAATAAGTCGTTTGTGCCGCTGAGTATCTCTTCGCTTACTATTATTTTCGTCTTAAAATACTTGTTGACCGATTCAAGCCTTGAGGCGAGATTTACGGTGTCACCGATGACGGTAAAATTATAGAGCCTGTTGCTGCCCATATTTCCGGCGATTACGTCACCTTTGTGCATCCCTATGCGCAGGGATATATTGGGAAATCCCTTACCTTTAAATTCGCTGTTGACCTTATCCAGCGCCCTGAGGCAGTTTACGGACGCGCTGCAGGAGTTTAACTCATCCTTTTCAGAGACTACCGGCGCGCCCCAAAACGCCATTATACAGTCGCCAATATATTTATCAACCACTCCGCCATAGCCGATGATTACCTCTGTGAGTTCACTCATCACGCCATGAAGCATGATGGCCGTCTCCTGGGCGGTCTGCATCTCGGAGATTGTCGTAAATCCGGCGATGTCGGCAAAGAACACTACGACATTCATAGTGGTGCCGCCCGGCTTCAGAAGCTCTGGATTCTTCAATATGTGGTCGGCAATCTTCTTGTCCATGTACTGAGAAAAAACCGTCTTAAGAAATAGCCGCTGCTTTCCCTCAGAGGCGTAACTATACGCCAGTGCGGCAATGAAACTCATTACATCGGCAGTCAACAGGGGGATGACGTCAATATATATCGAATTTCTGAATAAAACAGCCGTGGCTGCAATAACCGCGGCAATAGACGCCGCAAGCGCCCCGATATTGTTTAAGAGCGAATGGCGCCTCAGCACACAAAAAACAGCAAAGAGAGAGAGAAAAAACATGGGGACAACAACATACATCTTTCCGGGATGTTTGATAAAACCACCGTTTATGAGATTATCAAAGGCGGCCGCATGGATATGTATCCCCGTTGAGATGGAGGAAATCGGCGTGGGTTTTAAATCATAAAGTCCCGCCGCGGTCATGCCTATAAACACTGTCTTCCCCTTAAAGAAGTCTTTTTTTATCAATGGCTCCTCTGACAGGCTCACAGAAAGATGAGACTGCAATATATCATTGGCGGGGATAGAGGTATAGGGATCTTTTCGTGTGGAATACCTCAGCAGCGGGCTTATTCCAGGCACCTCAATACCCCTTACAAACAAGCGGCCACCGGCAATGTCGGCGATCTTTTTATCTATCAGATATGCAAGCGAAAAATACGGTATGGTATGCCCTCTTAGTTGAAAAAACATGGGGATTTTTCTGTAAATGCCGTCCTTATCCGGCGAAATATTGACGTTGCCGGCACCTTTTGCCGCCGCCATCAGTTCCTCTATCGGGGGTACCGTAGAGTTAAAAGTCTTAAAAACTGTGGCATTGTCTCTGAGAGCTATGCGTCTGATAAATACCTCTTCTGCCTCTGATACCTGCTTGGCAGGCTCTGAGGAGAGAAACAGGGCAATATAGACATTGTCGGCCCTCTTCACGGCGTCGGCGAACATCTTGTCGTCGTCCACGCCGTAGGAGGACGACTCTGTATATAGTATATCAATAAACACCGCGTCGGCCTCTGACATATACTCTACCATCGGGGCATAGACTTGCCGGGGCCACGGCCATTTGACCGCTTGTTTGCTCATTGCGTCAAGGCTTGGCTGGTCAATCTTTACTATAACGATATTGTCAGATGATGTCGCCGGATTTAGATACCGGCAGTATATATCATAGGCCTTCAGCTCAAAATAATCAAAGCCACCGGACAAAAACAGCGCCAATGAGAAGAGAAACGTCACGGCGGCCAGCATAGCCAGAGTTCTTTTCATTTGCGTGTGCGGTTATTCCGTGATTTTCTCTTCATCGCCATGCGGCATATATTTTTCGGCCACCTCATCTCTGAGTTTTTCCCATATGGCGTCGCCTTCGGGGGTCAGTTTCTCGGCCTTTTCTATCTCAGGCCATCTGGATTTGGGCAGTTTTGCATATATTACAAAGCACCGCCTGACGCCCTCTATTTGCTGCGGCGGGAACTGCGGCATGTTCAACATCGTAGGTCTCGTTACTGAACGGGCTATTGTGCCTGGCTCGATATAGCCCTGTTGTTCGGCGATTTTTCTGAGTGGGGTACCGTGGAAGGGGCTGAACGAATAGGCGTTCATGCTGTCAGAGTTTATGTGCCGGTTCAGCTCTATCGTATCAAATGCCAGCTCCCGCGTCTCAAATGGAAAGCCGAGTATGTTATTTACGCTGAATGGCACTCCCACATCGTTAACTGTGGCGAGGGCCTTGATAATAGTCTCATTCTTTACGCTCCTGTGAATAACTCGTTTTCTGAATTCCTCGTTGCCGTGTTCTATACCTACGGCCATTCTGAACATGCCCACCTCGGACAATTTTTTAACACGCTTATAGGTGATAGTCTCAGGGCGTGTCTGGCACCAGAACGGGATCTTAAATTCCGAATACATCTCTATGAAGGCGTCAAACTCGGCCTCTGAGTATGCCAAAAATGTATCGGCAAGGAAATAAAACGCCTCCACATTGTGTTTATCACGAAAAAAGATTATCTCATTGCGTACTTTATCAAGCCGTTTTTTGCGAAAAAATCTTGAGCCGGTCTCTTCCCTGTACTTGAGGGCCTGTTGCGGCGAGTTACAGTATGTGCACTGGTATGGGCAGCCGCGGTGCGTCTCAAGGGGAAACATCCTCCACACCTTTCCCTGCATTGGCCTGTAGAGGCGCCCCTCAGGGAATATTGATAAATCTAGCACAGGGTTTTCGTTCATATCAACGGCCTGTCCCATGGGGTTGCGCCTTATTTCACCTTTTTTCTTTACCCAAAGCCCCGGAATATCGTCGTAAGGCATTCCCCTGTCCATGCGGAAACATAGTTCGCTCAGGACATGTTCGCCCTCCCCTACACAGACCATATCCACTTCCGGACGGTTTATGACAAGTTCGGAGGCAAAAGTCGCAAAAACTCCGCCTACCAAAGTAGGAATTTTATATGGGGCTGAAATCTCAAGCAGTCTTATTCCTATCGGGTACATGTCCTCGGTAGTTGACATCGCAATAAGGTCGGGAGAAAATGCCTCTACGTGTTTTTTATATGAATCTAACAGGTCTTCATCCTTAAAGGTCATTTTTAGCAGAGTGTCGTCAAAAGGGCGGGCATTGAGATTTTTCTCTTTCAGCTTATCGCTGTTGAATTCATCGTCTTCTATGTTTGGGTAATCCGTAGAGTCAAAAAGCGATACCGTATGCCCTTGTTCTTTCAGCATTGATGAGAAAAGAGCAATGGCCGTAGGGAGCATATTCATCCCCCTTATATTCGGGTATATCAACAGTATTTTCATTATTGCCCCTCTTTCTTAGTTATTTTTTTGTAGATACCTATAAACTCTTCGAAAAACCGCTCCATCACCTCTTTCTTTGAAACGGTAACTCTTATATAGTCTTTAAGCGTATTCTGCTTAAATCCCCCACCTGCAAGAATGTTTTTCTCTGACAGCGCCCTGACCGTCTCCGGCGCTTTGCCAGGACATTTTATGAGCACAAAGTTGGCGTTTCCCGAAACAAACTCAATACTATTACGAGATAGTTTGTCTATCAAAAATGCCTTTCCTTCCCTGAATTCCTTCAATAGAGAGTCCATAAGCCCGGGTGTATCCAGAAACCTTTCGGCAAATAACACTGCAACGCCGTTTACGTCAAATGTTGGTTTTACCTTTGTCAGCCCCTCGATAATCCCCGCCGACGCCGCCGCGTATCCAAGCCTGAGCGCCGCCATAGCGCAAAGTTTTGAAAATGTCCTTAACACTATCAGGTTTTCATACTCCGAAATTTTATCAATCACCGTCTCGTTACAAAAGTGAAAATACGCCTCGTCAACAACGGTAATGACTCCGCAATCCCGTGCCTTTTTTATTATCCTTACGATGTCGTTTGCCGGAGTTAACGTTCCTGTGGGGTTATTGGGGTTTATAAGGACTGCTAATTTAATATCTCCCGTTATTGCTTTCAAAAATTTTTCAACCGTGAAAGACAAGTCCATCTCATATTCGACAACCGTTACTGAGGCATTGAACATTTTACAATACACAGGGTACATGGCAAAGGTTGGCTCGGTGAGCAAAACTCTATCGCCCTGCGACACAAAGGCGTCAAAGATATACTTTATCGCAGCGTCCGAGCCGTTTGAAAGACAGATATTTTCTGATTTCAAACCGTTATGAAGGGCAACCTTTTCCTGCAGTGCCTCGTATTCGGGGTACATTGATATGTAATCAGAGTCTATCATGGAAAGCACCGAGGCCACGAAATCGTCGGGCAGTGCCGCAAAGGCCTCATTCATATCAAGCCGGAGCATACCTTTTCTTGATATGCCAGCATTCTTTGCCCTATAAAGGTCCCTGATATGAGATTTAATTTGCATCATTTGAGCTCTTCACTAAGGATGGACTACTCTACCAGTCTCACAGGGTATTTGTCAACATATGTGTAAACAAGTCCATCTGGCGGGATTTGCAGGCCTTCGGGAGCCTTTTCGCATGGCTGCGCTCAATAATTCAGAGACTTTACGATATGTCACTTGCTTACTAAATCATAAAATCTTTGGACACTATCCACCGAACCACTAAAGTAAAAAAATTCATTTATTATCCTTTTTATCTCTGTCTTACGCTCTGCCGCGTCATAGTTTTCAATAAATATTCTTTGGACATTTTGTTGTAACTCATCTGCCGATGAGACCGTTTTAATCATAGAACCTCCTACCTTTATTAACGGTGACATACTAATCCACTCAGGGGAATTGACAATAAACACCTCACAGCCAAAGGCTAAGGCCTCAATACAAACGCTCGATTCACCAACCACTACTATCCTTGCGCGCTGGAGAAGCTCTCCGACAGGGTCATTTTTTATTTTAAACGTACAGGTCTTCATTTCTATCTCCGAGTACTTAAACAGTTCCTCTATGTGCAAAAATGGATGGGGTTTTATCCACACCTCGATGCCCGGATTGCCGTTTAATGCCTCATACAGGACATTTAACATCGAACTGCTTTCGTGTATGCTGATAGAACAGGCCAATAGCACGATTTTTTCTGTTTTGTTAAATTCAGATCCAAGATATTTTTCTAAATAGGCATATCTTACGGCCTCTGCTATATACAGTTGTTCCCGTGGCCAACCGGACTCCATCATGGAGTTATATGAATTCTGACCGTTACATATGACAATGTCAGGCTCTGGTATGGGATAGCCGCCAGTATCGTGTATCTCTGACGGGTCGTTAAAGAAACTAAAAAGCATTGGGGATACCGTGCCGGATTGGCTGCCTAAAACCTCGGGTTGAAGATTAAGCGCGTTTTTTGCTGAAATAAAGGCCTTTTCCCATGCCTGCTGCTCAAGTAAATAGAGATATTTTCTCACCTTAAATTTTGATAATAGATTTTTGAAGGTCTTATAATATACGAGACCTTTGTAGCAGGTTGTGCCCATAAATGAGCTATGCCAGTCATCTTTGAGCAACGCGTATATATTATAATCTTTGATGACATGCGCCTCTTTAATCTTCTTTTCTAACAGGATAAATTTTATGGCGCAGAACAAAACAGCCACAAGAGAGCCGAGCTGAATCTGCGGCGTTGTGAACTCATCGAGAAAATATATGCGATATCCGTGTGTTATAAATGTCTTTGCATAGCATATGGCCTCCCTTCTGGTGATCGCGTTGTTTTCCACATAGATTGCTATCATTGTGACGGGGTTGCCCTCTTCTACCAGCCTGCTTTGCAGCCGCATATAGTTTTTGTCTATGAAGCGGCCTTCTTTTGCCGCCGATATATCCAGGTTTGGATAATAAGTTATTAACATTAGTGAGTTATCATCTAAATGCGTTCTTTGAATATTTGCGAATTCCTTCCTGATTGTTGTCGCATTACGGAAGCTATAAATAAAGTAATGCAAAAGGCCTATTAATTGTCTGACGATGATTATAATTTTAGCGGCAATACTGTTAAGGCGCTTATTGGGAAGAGTGTGATTTATCAGGATTGACTTTCCTATGGCGTAGTCTGTTATTGCGGTAGTGAGCTTGTTACAACTGCTGATTAGAATAATTTTTTCTATATTATAGAGCTTTATCGTTTCTGTTATCGCGTCCAACTGGGCAAGCCTTGTTAATATGTCAGATTTATAGGTGCTTTTTTCCGCAATAAGGCTGAACCACCACAATGAGGCATATTTATCAATAGAGAATATCTCTTTTAGATTATTATTTTTGTGTTGAATCTTATATGGCAGCTCAGCAACAAATCGTATATAGCTCTGTCTGATGCCCCCGGCTGAGTCGTTTACAGTCTTAGATGTATTTATAATCTCTACGCCGCATTGAGAGTCCCTCAGCATACCTACATATGATTCTGTTATTTGTTTTTTTGATTGTAACGCGAACAGGTAAACATTATCAGATGCTACAATGCCGCTTAGTTTATTAATTTTAGTGTATGAATCGTAGACAATTAATACCCTCATGTGAGAGAATATTCCCGATAATCTGTCAGCTTTTTCCCGGCCTTTTGAACGTACCCCTTCATTAAGTTAATATAGCCCGCTTATTCTCTGGGGACATTCCGCGCACGCCTGAATTTCGTTAGCGCGGCACTCCTTGTGGAGTTTTCTAAGCTGTTGCAGTAACGATGTCCATGCCTCTTTTATTGAGACATTATTGACATTGCCCATGGCCAGTCTGCCGTAATGGTCATACGGACACGCGGTTATTGTACCATCCCATAATATAGTCAATCTTTGATAGTGAAATGGACATGGCGGCAACGACACCGGGGGGCTAATCGTGCCCGGCGTATTATCCAGCATTTCATTATATGATACCTGGTCAACCTTGTCCTTCCAAAAGGCGGTGAACTCATCCAGCCGTCCTCTTAGTTCAGGAATAAGGACGGCCTGTAGCCGTACCTTCGGCGTTTTTGAGCCAAGCCGCAATTTTAAATCTCTCAATCCTTCGACATTCTTTACAACATCCTCAAACCTTGCCCCTACGCGGCTTTTTTCATACATCTCTTTTTCAAAACCCTCAAAGGACACCGTGAGTCTGTCAAGGCCGCTTTCTATCAACCCCCTGGCCGTGTCGTGCGTCAGGAGTGTGCCGTTTGTGTTAAAAAAAACATCTACAAGCCCCTTTTCCTTTGCGTATCTAATAAATTTGCAGATGTCTTTATGCAGCAGCGGTTCGCCTCTGAAATTAAACTTGCAGGCATAGAGGCCGTTTTCCCCTGCCTCATCCAGTATTTTTTTCACCGTATCCCAAGACATAAAGCCGCCCTTTATATCCGGCCTTAAATCCGTTGCCCTGCAAAAGGGACACCGGAGGTTGCACACGCTTGTGGTTTCGATGTCGAGATGCAGTGGAAAGCCGCCAACGGTGAGCGTCTTAGGGTTTTCTTCCCATTTCCTGCGATATTCCAAAAACCTCTCATCGCAGCGAACAAGTATATTCTCGCCGGATATATCGTGATGCAGCACATCGGTTGGTTTCGGCATTTTTATATCACTCCTTACATCCCATGCTTTTTAAGCCAATACACTACCATCGGTATCTGCCATTCGTAGTCAATGTCGCAACCGCCCCACTGCTGAAGCGGGTAGATTTTTTGCCCCATCCACTTCTGTGGCAGCAGGCCATCGTCAAGATTATCCAGACAGCGAGGGCGCACAATGGAAACCCCCATGTCGGCAAACCATACGTCGCCCTGAGAGTCCCTGTCGCAGTTCAGCGTCTTTGGATCTCCAAATGTCTCAAAAGGGACAAAGGGCTTTAGAAGGCCGTCTTCGTCAATCTTTCGGGCGCGAAGCGGGCTCCACATGTTGTATCTTGATACACTTACCGCCGAGTCATACTCCGGATTTGCCCGCAGCACCTTTATGCCCTCTGAAATTATTGCAGCGGTTACGGTTGGGGCGTTGCACATGAGCAGGACTATAAGTTCTATCTCTTCGCAGGGGTTGAGCTGCCTGACAACGCCATAGGCGTGCTGGTAAACGTGTTCACCGAGGGCTGAGTCGCTGCAAAGCTCTGGAGGCCTCACGATTACCCCGACAGAGTTTTCCTCAGCAAGGGCCATAAGCCTCTCATCGTCAGTGGATATATATGTCTTATCTATTTCAGGTGCGTCAGCGGCGGCCCTCATCGGATACCAGGCAAGCGGTCTGCCAAACACCGGATGCAGATTCTTGCCCGGAAAGCCCTTGCTGCCCTTCCTTCCCATCAACATAGCAACTATCAATAGCCGTCCCTCCTCAGATATAGTAGCATAATATCCGCTGTTATTGCAGCCTGAGAGTCACGGTAAATTTGTTCTGACGGATAAAACAAGTTCTCATGGGAAGTTGCAATGATTTCCAGACTGTTCTTTTCTTTGTCTGTCATTCCGGCTTGTCCGGAATCTATCCTTATACCTCAGAATATGCAAAATCATCATGGAACGACCATTTAAAGGACGATTCCGGACAAGCCGGAATGACAAAAAGGGACAAAGATGACAAAAATCTAAGCAACTACCGCTTACTTATGATGGAGAATAAATTTACCGTGGCCTGAGAGTTTTAAGTACTTTTTGAATATCCTCTCTCTTTAGCCCCGCCACTGACGGCATGTACATGACGAATACACAGGTGGCAAGCGTATAGATAACGCCAGAGATGAGAAATCCAATGACAAGGCTGTCCCCCGCCATCTGGTTAACGATTAATGCCGACGCCAACGCCGTTACAACCATAAAGCCTATACAGAGCACCTGATGCCTCAGGTAGCGGACAAAAGATATTCCTATCGGTTTTGCTATATAAAAAAGCAGCGCGTTGACGCTGATTATGTTTATGGCAACCATCTTAACGGCCAATCCCAAGGCCCCCGCGCCGAATCCGAGATACGCGGGCGACGCCATCAAAAAAAACGACACGGGCACTCCGGCGGCGCTTACAAGGATTCCGATATTTCTGTATAGGGCGGTTTTTCCCATCGCATAATACACAGAGCCGACTAACTGGCCATAGGTCTGATGAATTGGATAAAAGGCCATAACAGAGACTGCCCAAAGTGCGGCGCTGTATTGTTGGCCACCGAATATGTGAATAACCTTCGCCGCGTTTACCGATATAAAACACGAAAAAAAAGCCGCTATCGAAAACATCATCGGTATGTATTTCTCGAAGAGCCACTTCATTCGCTCAGTGTCGGCCTCGGCGTGGACGATGGAAAATTCCCTCATCAGAAGCGGCGTCATCGCCCCGGTAAACAGGAAACACAGGGCGCCTATCTGCGATGAGAGTCCGAAAAATCCCTGCTGCGCGCTTCCACCAAAGACCTGCAAAAGCCACATATCAAAAAGATTCGCAACCATCCCTATCAAACCACTAACAAACAGTGGGTGGCTGTACGCATAGGACTGCCGGGCATAGTGTCTGGCGCGCCCCGCTGTTAACCCCGTCCTTTTAAATAGTGAAAAACCGCCCCCTTTCATTATAAATATCAGGGCCACCATGAGGAATATAAATAACACGTAGTTATATAAGAAAAAGCTGAACAGATTTAATCTGCCCGCAATAAATAACAATACCAAAATGGGCAATCCCAATAGCCGCTGAAACATCTTCGCCTTTTCCCCGGCAACGGTCAGGCCATAGGCGTCTGCCATTTGGCTGAATATCTGTGACGTCCACGTGAAAAGCCCAAAGACCGCGGCCAAATATATGTAGCCTATCTGTTCGCCAGGCCATATATACTTATGGAGAGAGGTTATATGGGCGGTGCCCACGACAAAAAACACGGCAAGGCAGACCACCACGCCAAATAACATATAAAAACGTACCAACTGCGAGTCCTTAGGATTTTTCGATAGCATCGTGAAATATCCCGTTGATGTGTTTAACTCCAGAAACGAGATCATCTGGCTGAAAAAATTCGTCAGATAATTGAAATCACCATAGGCCCCCGGCCCAAGAGACCTCGGTATAATCGTCTGCGATACAAGGCCAATAAGAAGGCCGACAAAGTTTGTCGTTAGTTTGTAGAAATATCTCTTATTAAACGAATCGGCGGCAGTCTGTGGCACTTTATCTCTGGCCTTCACACAGACTGTTAATTAGTTTGAAGATGTTTTCCTTTGTATTTTCTTTGCGGACATAGTGATGGAAAAAGGTTTGATCACGCTTTTTTTCGAGCTTGCCGCTTACATATAGTTCTAACATGGATAGTAATTCCCCTGTGTCATATGCAAAGTGTACACGCTTTTTCAGCTCACAGAGGGCCTGCTCTTCATATGGATGCATCTCGCAATTCATGAGAAATATCTCCGCATCCATGTGTAAGACCTCAAAAAGAGGTTGCGAGGGCAACTCCATTACTATGGCCGCCGGTTGATATTTCTCAAGAAACTCTAATAAAACCATATCGTAAACTACTGTCAGGTTGCTCATTTTTTTCAACACCGGAATTACCGCGCAGTTGTCATAGGTTGAATTCATAAAGGGTTTTATATATATTTTAAGATCCTTCAGACCGTTCAAATAATTAAGAATATCTATTTGCCTTTCTGTCAGCTCGTGAGGCGGGGTTCTGTCCATACCTGCTGCAAGTATGGATAAACTGTTTGTTATGGGAAACAGGATGTCAATTGAGGGCTTCTTTAGCTTAGGGAGTTTTATCTTGCCGAGGGGAATAATCTCCGCGTGCCGACCTTTGAGCGGGTATAGCCTTCTCAGGTCTTCCTCCGTAAAGCCGTAGCTTATGAATTTAGTGCACCTGCATAATTCGGCGTCAAAGTGCCACGGCACATAGGAATCGCCAAAAAGACAGCCGTGCTGCGCCCCAAGTATTGTTATACCTTCAGACTTTAGATATTCAATGATAAATGCCTTAACCCCATGCGTAGGGCCATTGCCCCATATTGCTAATGAAACAGGGCGTTTCTTTTGTATATCTCTAAGCAGCAGGACGGCGTTGAGATACTTGCTGATATTCATATTAAAGTCATATTTAAAATCGCTCAGGACAATCTTTGCCGTGTGGCCTTCAATATCTGTCATGTCGCTATAATCAACTCTCACGTCAGAAATATATTCCTTGTGCCTGAATCCAACTGGCACGCCGCTGTTGTAGTCATAGGATATGATATTGTATTTATTGAGGCTGTTTATCAAAAAATCCAGCTCATATAGGTGTCCATACAACAAGATGGTCTTTTTGTCCTTTGAAAATCGTCTGTAACGCAGCTCCGCCGTAAGTCCGCGCAACAGCACCCCAAGGACGTATAAGGGTCTCTGTCTTATTCTTTTCAGGATATTTGTGAGTGTTATACCGCTTCCGGATTTAACTGTCTTAGGATAGGTTATGACTTTTGTATTAACGCTGCCATTGTGCAAAGAAAGGACATCCTTAAAAGACTTATCAGTCTTGATAAACTCATTAAACTTATAATCATAACAGACAACCTCCGACAAATCGAATTGCTCCGATATTCTTTTTATTGCTTCATATAAAATTAAATACCCCAAATATTGGTATTTACCGTTGTAAGAGTAAAGGCACCTGAAGTAGTTCATATTAAGGCCATACCGCTCGTTTAATACTGGCGAGATATGTTTATCAAGACAATCCAGGATATTATCAACTTCTTTTGAGGCGCTGTCCTTAAAACGAAAGATGTCCTCATCAGAAAAAAAACTACTGAGACACCGGCATTGCAATGAAAGAGTTTCTTTGAAAAAGACTTCAACGCCTGAGCGGGTACAAAACAGGAGGCGGCCTTTGTAGAGGGCGTTGCTCACACAGTGGCGCGCATCTGAAACCGTATGTAATATCAGCGCCTTGTTATTGCCCAAATATCACCTGTCACATCAGCGAACCATTATTTTTGGCTTCACATATCTAACCGTCTTAAAAACCGAATCGAATTCTAATCCCATTTTCTTTGCAAGTGCCTCAAGGGAACTCGTCACTGTGCCTACATACTGCTCGTCTGACATTTGAGTCAGATTGATGTGGAAGTCCTGTCTGTCCCCAATTCTGCTCAGGTATGCCGCCTCGTCTGTAATATAGCCTTTCTCCTTCGCCCACTCATATATCGGCGTGGCCGGCAGAGGCAGGAGAAACCCTACGCTTGGGAATATGTTACACTCCTCACATACTTCAATGGTTTTTTGAATACTTTCAGGCGTCTCCTGCGGGTAGCCAAAGACGACAGATGTAAGCGGGACACAGCCACCTTCCCACAACGCCTTCGCCTGCTCAATGAACTGAGCCACGTTTAGTTTTTTATTCATGGCGGCGAGGATTTCCTCACTGGCATTCTCAAGTGAAAACGATATATTGTCGCATCCAACGGCCTTTAGGTCCTTTATCAGGCCAACGTGTTCTTTTTTAAACAGGTCGCCTCTGGTTGGACACTCCCATCCTATCCTGAAGTCCAGCTTGCTGAATCCATCTATCATATCCCTGACGCTTTGAATGTTGGCAAAGGTCAATTCGTCCCAAAAGGACACATAATTACAGCCGTACTCAAAATGCAGGCGCTTGATTTCGTCCATTATCGCGTGCTTTGAATATTTCCTGTATTTTTTCCCTTTAAATACATGATAACAAAAGCCACATCTGTGTGGGCAGCCCCTTGCGGAATTCAGAGGATATGACAGCACATTTCCGGCATTCATCCCGGCATCTGATACGTTTACATTTACATATGAGTACTCCTCGTATTTTTCAAGATCGAATATACGCCAGTCTGGAAAGCCAATCTCATCCAAATTGGCAATTGCGGGGCGCTCAGCCGTGAAAACGACCTTGCCATTTTCCTTATACACTATGCCCTTTACGCCTGACAGCGGCTGCTTATTACCGATGGCCTGTAACAGCTCCACTATGGTAACATCCCCCTCGGACATCACACCTATGTCAAACGCTGTGTTATTAAGGAGCAACTCCGGAGTCGAAGTAACGAGGGAGTTGCCGGCAATAACAACAGTCATGGGATTAATCTTCTTTGCGATTTCGGCTATCTGCCTTGCGAACCTGAACCCGGTAACGATACACCCAAGGGCACACACGTCATAGGTGTTTTTCGATAAAATCTCCTCCAACTGTGACATCGTAATGAGGTTAATATCCATATCTATCAAATCGAAATCAAACCCCGCCCTCTTTATGGCCGTAAGTATATAGGCAAGCCCTACGGGAAGTTGCCTCCTCTTCGATTCCGGCCTCAGCGAGGGGTTAATAATGGCAATCTTCACTAATATCTCCTCTCAGTTCAAAGCTCATTTAATTCCCGTTATACCTCAAATTCATTTTTCCATTAACCGGCAAAGAATCCTTAAATCTCCCTCTCCGAATTTATCTTTGCCGTAGGGGTCAGCCTGAATCTTATCCAAATCAAAATCGGTATCGAAACCACCGGTCAGTCTCTTGAAATCGCCAAACCCATGCCTTGACAACACCGACGTAATCTTATCCCACGAAGTATGGGCGTACGTGGCATTTAGCCCGTCTGTTAAGTGAACGATTTTATTTCGGCTCACATTCATTGATTCTAAAATGTCTTCAACAAAATCGCTCGGCACGTCCCTCAATATTTCCACAGATGTGTCCCATAAATCATAACTTATTCCACCTTCCCCGTCGGTATAATACCAAAACCACCCGCCAGGTTTCAGTATCCTTCTTGTTTCCATTATCGCTTGTTCATAATCTTTGAGGTGGTGAAACACGCCGTTTTGAATGGCAAAATCAAACGAATTATCTTCATACGGCGTTATATATACAGAGGAGGTTACAAAATGTGTCCGCTCATCCAGATTCTTTTCATTTGCCACCGCCTTCGCATACTGAATGCTGTCATCTCCAAAATCTATACCGGCGGCATATCTCGCGCCGCACTTCAACAGGGCAAAACAAAACACCCCATTGCCGCAGCCTAAATCCACACAGCTCTTGTCCTTTATCACATCAGCCAGGTTATTTACATTTATTCTATAAACGTACCGGTCAACATAACCTTCGAACTCTTCCGAATTATATTTATCCCATATCTCATTGAATAACAAGCGATGCTTCTCTTCCTTGTCGCGGCTTTTGAGTTTTTTCGCCGTTTTGCCGGACTCTATAAAAGACACGTCGCACATAGCGTTAAACATGGTAAGCGCGTCCTCAATTAATTCTTTGGTCAGAACATAAGGATGGTCATTTAAACCCTTATTAAAGGCTATTTTTTCATACCTCATGTTCATAACGGCCAGAGTTACAACCTTCGCGTATGCAATAAAACCGGAATTCCCTGCCTTATCCATTTCACTCTTCAATTTGCCCATTGAATCCATATATATCTTTTGCATATCGGGTTACCTCCGTACTTTACGATACAATATGTTTGCTCAGCAAAACTGACAGCCCTTCCTGTTTCCCGCGCTATACACCTCAGCTACCACTCCTGCCTCGCTCAACCAGCCGCCCGGCCGACAAAGCAGTGCCCTTTGGCCACTGCTAATAATATAACAACGTGATATTATTTGCAAGCATTAATTCACTCAGGGTGTATGACAATATTGTAGCACTCCTACAATATTGTATGTGTTTTCGTCAATATTAGCTTTTTTAAGATCCCATGCGAATAGGAGATCGGCGTCTTTACTGGCTTTATATGGCATTTATGCGAATTTTGGACATATATATAGGCGGTAACGCTATTAAGGGGGTAATGCGATGGTAGATAATTTCGGGAAGTCAATAGCATTTGTCCTCAATGCGGAGGGCGGGTATGTCAATAACCCTGACGACCCCGGAGGTGAGACCAACTACGGTATCAGTAATTCCATTTCTAAATCATACCTACAATAATATATTTTATCTCACTCCGCGACAAAAAATTGTCATCACCCTTCTTGTCTTGTCGTCATTCCGGCTTGTCCGGAATCGTATTTGGCTTGAGGAT
>JADFXF010000002.1:0-40500 GCA_015233685.1 Nitrospirota bacterium
TTCTTTCGACTCTTTTGAAAATCACCTTGAAAAATCATTGCTTGACTTGGAAAACAATAAAGATAGAGTACGCTCTATCGTTTCTTGGCCTTGGATTATTAATGCCCTTATGTCTTAGAAATAGAATTAGATATAGGGACACATCCTTACTACTGGACAACGTAAAGAAAACAGATTTATTTATTGATATTTTCACGCACTGAACTTAGACAAAATGATGAAGGTGTGCTTTTTTTTGAAAAAGAGCTTGCAAAAATGGTGATATATGTGTCAACGCATGGAGATGAGGGATACGCGGCTAATCTCTTGGATTAAAGCGGCACAGAGGAATTTTGAGGAATTTCCTGATGATGTGCAGGCTGGTATGTTGAGAGCGCTTACGATGGCAGCCGAAGGCGGCAAGGCGGACATTGCCAAACCCTTTACAGGTGTTGACGGCGGTGTCTTTGAAATAGCGTTTAAACATCAAGGTAATGCCTTCCGAGTCCTCTATGCCATGAAAATTGGCGCGGAAATTTGAGTTATTCACGCCTTTCAGAAAAAATCAAAGACCGGATTTGAAACGCCTCAAATGGAGATTGACCTTATCCGTGAACGCTTAAAACGATTGAAGGAGGCTCTACAATGGAAGACGATTTTGAATTGATACACGGCAGCGGTAACGTGTTCCGTGACTTTGGCCGTCCCAACGCCAACGTTGAACAGGCTCGTGCCATCATCGCGGCAAAAATTATTGGCATTCTCGACGAATGTAAACTCTCCACACGCGAAGCCGAAAGGCTTACAGGCGTGTCTCATTCGGAGTTTTCACGCATCCGTAACGCACGGCTTCGGCGGTTCACGCTCAACCGGATGATTACGATTCTTGAAAAACTTGACGAAGATATTGAAGTGGATGTTATCTTCAAACCGCGTCATGCTTCGCAACAAGAGGTACACGCCTAAACACGATGGCGAGGAAAGAGCATATCGTCAAATACACGGATAAGGAATTGAGCAAGCTGGTCGAGCGTGAGGGGACGCTTTCCGATTGGGATAAGGCCGCCAGCATGACACAGGCAGAGATCGAAGCCTGTGTTGCCTCTGATTCTGAATTACAAGAGCTTAATAAGCGACGTGAGAGATAACAACTGCGGACGACGCCCGCTTGCTTCCCTTATAACCTCTAAAATACCATTGTCCTTCAGGCTGCGAAGTAAACCGGCCGTTGTCTGGCGGGTCACACCGGGTATTTTTATCTGTGTGCTCTTAAAAACCGGTTTCTTATACATTTGGTCAAGAAGCGGCACGGCATACTGTGAATGAGTATGTGAAATGATGCGTTCTTTCAGCTCCTCATATAACGCAATAATTTTTTGTGCCTTGACAATATTCCACTCAGACTGCGTTACAATGGCATTTAAGAAAAATCCTATCCAATCGTTCCATCCCGCTTCTGTCCGGCATAGGGCGTTCAGTCCAGAAATATAACCATCCCGATGTCTCTCAAGGTATTCGGAAAGGTAAAACACCGGCTGTGTAGTCAAATTCTTTTCGAATAGAAAAATTGGTAACAGTATACGGCCAATCCTGCCGTTGCCGTCAATAAACGGATGAATCAGCTCAAATTGTGCGTGTATAATTGCAAGCTGCACAAGTGGGTCAGGATAGTCAGCGTGATAGAATTTTTCCCAATTGTCAAGGAATTCCATCACAAGCATATGATCCGGGGGAACATAATCAGCCTGCTCTATTGGGGTTCCAGGTTTTCCAATGTAATTTTGCACTGTACGAAATCTCCCGCGCCCTTTATCTTTGCCGCGCACACTATTAAGGAGTATTTTATGAAGTTCACAAAGGAGATTCAAGTTAAATGGTCTCTTTTTTAATTCTACTTTTGCGCGGTGCAGCGCTATATGGTAATTGAGCACCTCCTTAATATCCTCAATATACTCATCCTGTTTATCTAATTGTTTTATTGAGTGTTTTTCAGCCTCATAGTTGAACACCTCCCCAAGTGATACTTGCGTCCCTTCGATTCTTGATGATAGCACGGCCTCTTGTTTCGACAACGGATTCAGCAGAATATCCGGGTTAGGCATTCGATAAAGAATGCCCTCGTATTTTGCAATCGCGCGATTCGCCAGACCGATTGACGGGATTAACGCCTCAAGGTTCACCCCCGTTGTCAGGGGAAGTTTATCAGGGATATAAGGTTTCATTTTGTGTAAAGCAGATTATCCACTATTTTCTTTGTGTAAAGCATTTTCTTTTTTGCTTTACACAAATGATTTTGTGTAAAGCAGACTATCCACTATTTGTTTTGTGTAAAGCATTTTCCCGTTTACTTTACACAAAACAATTCAAATATGTGGTCACTCCTTGTCCTTTTCGGCGACCTTGCCGATGCCGACTATGGCGTTTTCCTTGCCGACATCCATTACCTTTACGCCCTGTGTGTTTCTGCCTATGACGTTGATGGCGTCTACGGATGTGCGAATCATCTTGCCCGCCTTTGTGACTATCATTATTTCGTCTTCGTCTCTTACCTGTAACAGGCCTATTACATTGCCCCCTTTTTCGGTAACCTTTATCGAAATAACCCCGTGCCCGCCACGGCTTTGTACGTTGTATTCATTGGTCTTTGTCCTCTTTCCAAAACCCAGTTCCGTAACGGTCAGAAGCGATGTCCTCTCTTCAATGACCTCGGCGGCTACGGCCTCGTCTCCTTCCTTGAGTCTTATGCCGATTACCCCTCTTGAGCTTCGCCCCGTCTGTCTTACGTCGTCTTCGTTAAAACGAATCGCTATGCCAAAGCTGCTGCCAATAAGTATGTCCGACTTCCCGTCTGTCACCCTTACGGCTATCAGCTCGTCGTCATCGTCTATGTTTATGGCAATAACACCCTTGCCGCGTGGGTTGCTGAACTCCTTCAGCTCGGTCTTTTTTACTATCCCCTTTTTTGTAAACATCATCAAATACCCTGTGTCGAAGCCTTTTACGGGCAGGGCTGTTGCGATTTTCTCGCCCGATTGCAGTTGAAGCAGGTTCACTATGGCCTTGCCCTTTGCAGAGCGACCCGCCTCGGGGATTTGATAAATCTTCTGCCAGTAGAGCCTGCCCAAATTCGAGAAAAACAGGATGTAGTCATGCGTGGAGCCTATGAACAACTGCTTTACGTAGTCCTCCTCGCGTGTCTCCATGCTCAGAGAGCCTTTGCCCCCGCGGCGCTGCCTGCGATACTCGGAGATGGGATTTCTCTTTATATAGCCATTGTGCGATACGGTAATTACCATCTCCTCTTCAGTAATCAGGTCCTCGATAGAGATTTCCTGGATGTCGGACACTATTTCGGTGCGCCGCGCGTCAGAGTATTTTTCATTTATCTCGGTGAGTTCAGCCCTGATTATCTCGTCTATGAGGGCGGTGCTGCCCAAAATTGCGGTAAGCCTCTCTATCTCTTTTATCACCTCGTTGTATTCGCTTACGATTTTCTCTCTCTCAAGGCCGGTGAGGCGCTGCAGGCGCATGTCCAGGATAGCGGCGGCCTGTATCTGCGTCAGCGGGAATGATGTGGTCAGGCCGAGTTTTGCCTCATCGGGCGTCCTTGCCGCCCGGATTAGTTTTATTATCGCGTCGAGATTATCTATGGCTATCTTCAGCCCCTCTAATATATGGGCGCGCTCCTGGGCCTTTCTGAGGTCAAACCGCGTCCTTCTGATGATAACGTCCCGTCTGTGCTGCAAAAACTCCAGAAGAATTCGCTTAAGGCCCATCACATGCGGCTGCCCGTGAGACAGGGCCAGCATTATTATCCCAAACGTCACCTCCATCTGCGTATGCTTATAGAGGTTATTCAATACCACCTGGGGCATTTCGTCTCTCTTTAGTTCAATAACTACCCTTATGCCGTCGCGGTCAGATTCGTCCCTTAGGTCGGAGATGCCCTCAATCTTTTTCTCACGCACGAGTTCGGCGATTTTCTCCATCAATCTGGCCTTGTTTACCTGATACGGCATCTCATCAATTATTATGCTCTCACCGCCTCTGGCGCGCTGCTCAAAGGAGGCCTTTGCCCTTACGCGGATTTGCCCCCTGCCTGTTTCGTATGCGTCCCTTATTCCCTTAAGGCCAAAGATTATTCCACCTGTGGGGAAGTCCGGCCCTTTGATATAGCGCATCAGCTCCAGGACATCTACCTCCGGGTCGTCAACCAGCTTTATCAGCGCGGTGACCACCTCACCAAGGTTGTGCGGGGGGATGTTTGTTGCCATACCTACGGCTATGCCGGCAGCCCCGTTTATTATAAGGTTCGGTATTGTGGATGGCAGGACAAGAGGCTCCTCTGTGGTCTCGTCAAAATTGGATTGGAAGTCAACGGTCTCTTTATCTATGTCGCGCAGCAGTTCCTCGGCAATCTTCGCCAGACGCGCCTCTGTATATCTGTATGCCGCCGCCGGGTCGCCGTCCATTGAACCAAAGTTCCCCTGCCCGTCAATAAGCGGGTAGCGCATGTTAAAGTCCTGGGCCAGCCTCACAAGGGCGTCATATACGGCGCTGTCGCCGTGTGGATGATATTTCTTTAACACCTCCCCTACAACGCCGGCACACTTGGAATACCTCCTCGTTGAGAGCAGCCCCTCGCGAAACATCGCGTAGAGAATCCTCCTCTGAACCGGTTTCAGGCCGTCTCTGACCTCAGGAAGCGCCCTGCCTATGATTACGCTCATGGCGTAGTCAAGGTAGCTTACCTTCATCTCCTCTTCAATGCTTACTTGTATGGTGGACATTCTAAATTATCTCCTGTGTTCTATATGTCTATGTTCCGGGCCTCAAGGGCATGTTTTGTTATAAAGGCCTTCCTTGGCTCTACCTGGTCTCCCATCAATATCGTAAACAGCCCGTCAGACTGCACCGCGTCATCTATGGTTACCTGAAGGAGGATGCGCATTTCCTGGTCCATCGTGGTCTCCCAGAGCTGCTGGGGGTTCATCTCGCCCAGGCCCTTGTAGCGTTGTATGTTCAGGCCCTTTTTTGCCGCCTTCATTATGAAGTCCAGCAACTGTGCCGTGGTGTCAAACTGTTGCTCCTGCCCCTGATACCAGAGCGTATATGGCGGCTCTCCGAGATCCTCCACAATAGTGTAATATGACCTCAGCTCCTTAAACTCCGGGCAACGCACGAACTCCGCGTTGAGATTCAGTGTGTTTGACTTTCTTGTTATCACGGCAGAGTGGCTCAGGTGTTCGGTGTCAAACTCAATCTCGCCGGCTTCGGTTTCTGTCAGCTCTTCTTTTAACTTCGACATTAAATTTGTCAGCGCCGCCTCGTTTTTCAGGATTGCCTCCAAATCTGTTACTCTGAGCAGGTATTTTAACACATCGGCGTCTTTACGCCTGCGGCAGTGCCACTCTATGAGTTTTTCGAAATTCACAAGGCGCTTTAAATATGGTAAGAAGGCCTTCCCCTTTATCCTGTTGCCCTTTACTGAGACCTCCAGTTCACTTGCGACCAGCTCATAGAGCATGTCCTGGAGCTCGGCGTCGTTTTGAATGTACTTCTCTGTCTTGCCCTTTTTTACCTTGTAAAGCGGTGGCTGGGCGATATAGAGATAGCCACGCTCAATTACCTCTGGCATCTGGCGGTAAAAAAATGTCAGCAGAAGCGTGCGTATGTGGGCACCGTCAACATCGGCGTCTGTCATAAGGATTACCTTGTGGTAGCGCAGCTTTGCTATGTCAAACTCATCTGAGCCGATGCCTGTGCCAAGGACGGTTATGAGTATGCGAATCTCCTCAGAGGACAGCATCTTGTCAAACCTCGCCTTCTCAACATTGAGGATTTTACCCCTTAG
The DNA here is from genome assembly GCA_015233685.1 of Nitrospirota bacterium. Taxonomy (GTDB): domain Bacteria; phylum Nitrospirota; class Thermodesulfovibrionia; order Thermodesulfovibrionales; family Magnetobacteriaceae; genus Magnetominusculus; species Magnetominusculus dajiuhuensis. The sequence goes on from JADFXF010000002.1 coordinate 5,834, forward strand.
GGGCAGGATTGCCTGAAACCTCCGGTTGCGGCCCTGCTTTGCCGAGCCGCCGGCTGAGTCGCCCTCTACAATAAATATCTCACTGAGGGCGGGGTCTTTTTCAGAGCAGTCGGCAAGTTTGCCGGGTAGGCCGAGGTCCTCAAGGGCACCCTTTCTGCGTGTCAGCTCGCGCGCCTTGCGTGCGGCGTCGCGTGCCCTCAGCGCCTGGACGGCCTTGTCTATTATCTTCCTTGCCGCCGATGGGTTTTCCTCAAAATATATGCCCAGCGCCTCGTTTGATACTGATTCCACTATACCCTTGACGTCCGTGTTGCCAAGTTTCATCTTTGTCTGCCCCTCAAACTGGGGATTGGGCAGCTTTACGCTGATAACCGCGGCAAGGCCCTCTCTTACGTCTTCACCAGAGAGCGACCCGGTCTTTAAGAGGCCGGTTGAGGAGATATACGTGTTGGTGCTCCTGGTCAGGGCCGCCTTAAAGCCGCTCAGGTGAGTGCCGCCTTCTCTGGTGTTGATATTATTGGCGAATGAATATATTAGTTCCGCATATCCGTCGTTATACTGCATCGCTATTTCCACTATCACGCCGTCTTTTTCCCCGTATATGTACAGGGGTTTGTCCTGAATGACGATTTTGTTTACATTTATATGCTCAACGAAGGAGACTATACCGCCGGAGTATATAAATTCATTCTTTTTGTCAGTTCTCTCATCTGCAAGCGTTATCCTCAGACCCTTGTTCAGAAAGGCAAGTTCTCTGAGCCTCTGTGACAATACATCAAATGAAAGCTCTGTGGTTTCAAAGACCTCGGGGTCTGGTTTAAAGATTATCTTCGTCCCCTTTTTCTTAGTCTCTCCGACCATTTTCAGGCCTTCACATGGAAAGCCCCTCTCAAAGCGCTGCTGATAGACCTTGCCTTCCCTTCTTATCTCAAGCTCAAGCCACTCGCTCAGTGCGTTTACCACAGAGACACCCACTCCATGCAGGCCGCCTGATATCTTATAGGCCGATGAGTCAAACTTCCCCCCGGCGTGCAGCTCCGTAAGGACTATCTCCGCGGCGGTCCTGCCTTCGGGGTCATCGGCATGTACGTTTGTTGGAATGCCCCTGCCGTCATCTATTACTGAACAACTGCCGTCGTGGTGCAGCATTACCTCAATATTTTGACAGTGTCCCGCGAGGGCCTCGTCCACACTGTTGTCCACTACCTCATACACGAGATGGTGAAGGCCTTCAATGCCCGTTGAGCCGATGTACATGGCAGGGCGAGTCCTCACGCCCTCAAGCCCCTTAAGTATTTTTATAGACTCCGCCTGATAGTTATCCTCTAACGGCGGCTTACCGGCATTTTCCAAACCGGTACCTTTTTCAACATCACCCATTATTATACCTCTGATTGTTTTATGCGGATTTTTTTACCTTCTTCATTAAAACACCACCGGTGTCAGTCTGAAAGATCATCTTCCTTCCCTGATTTCCCCCGACGTCCGAGCTGATGATTCTTATGCCCTCATCAGATAATACGTCCTCGGCTATGAGGATGTTTCTCTCCCCCACGTTTAACAGCCCTGAGCTTGACGCCATCAACGCCGCCCCTCCGAATACCTTTGCCTGCAAATTCTTCTTCATACAGCCGAAGGACAACATCTTCTCAAGCAATTTTGTTATCGCAATGTTGCCAAATTTCGGCGTGGGAAGTCCCTCTCCGTTCCACAGCGGAAGCAGATAGTGATTCATCCCCCCAACTTTCAGCACCATATCCCAAAAACATACCGCCACACAAGAACCCAGTATCGTCGTAACAGCCGTGGCGTCCTTGTCGGCGTAAAGTGTGCCGGGGTATAAGAAATGCTCTTTCACGGTCAGAATTTCTCCTCCTCATCATCAAAAATAAACTCGTTACCCTCGCTGGAGAATCCCTCCGTATCCGCGCCCAACGCCTCAGGGATAGATATCGAAAACTGGCTGCCAATCCCTTTGACGCTTGACACTGTAATCTGCCCACCGAGCAAATCCACAACCGCCTTCGTTATGCTGAGGCCCAGTCCATGCCCCCTGTGTGTCTTTGTCGAGCCGGTCTCAAGCTGCCTGAATCTGTCAAAGATAATCTCCAAATCCGAGGTTTCCATGCCAATCCCGTTGTCTTTTACATCAATTTTGAGGCTGTTGCCGTCAGTCCACAGCTTTAGCTCTACCTTACCGCCCTCGTTATTAAACTCTATCGCGTTGGACAAGAGATTAGAGACGATTACACTGAGTTTTTCAGGGTCTGTCTTAAAAAATATCTCCGGGTTGTCTTGTCCAAGCCAGTCGTAAATCATTTCGACTGTTATGTTTTTGCTCTCCGAGTAATGCCTGAAGGAGGAAATTATATTGGTTAACAGAGTAAGCACATCCACGACTGAGGCCCCCATGGACGTCTCACCGGATTCAATTTCAGCCGCCTCGAATATGTTCTTGAGCTGAAAGTCCAGATGGAATGACTCCTCGTGAATGATCGCAATGGCGTTTTTCATTGTGTCGAAGTCAATTTCAGGCGCGCTGAGAAGCTGCTGCGAGAGGCCTAAGATAGCGGTCAGCGGGTTATTTATCTCGTTTCTGATATTCGACAGAAAATTACTCTTAATGGCCTCCGAGTCTTCAAGCTTCTTGTTGATTTTCACAAGTTTTTTCGTCATGACCTTTAAATCGAAAAGCGCGTTGTCGTTTTCCTGAAAACGTCTTTTCAACTCATCAATCAGTTCCTGATTAGTCAGTTTGCTCATAAACTATCTCCCCTCCTATATTCTCATCGGCATCAACACGCATTTATAGTCTTTGTTGCCCTCTTCTAATACCAAAGTCGGCGTCAGTGTGTCAAGAAGCTCCATGATAATATTCTGTGACTTCATAGAGGCAACCGCCTCCAGCACGTATCTTGAGTTAAAGCCCAGCGTAATCGGCTCCCCCTCAAATCCAACCTTCAGCCCGTCCTGCGCCTCCCCCATCTCAGGGTCTGTGGCAAACACATTCATCTGATCTCTCTCTAAATCCACCCGCACGACACGGCTTTTCTCTCTGCCGATTACCGATACCCTCCTGAGGGTCTTTATAAACTCCTCCCTGTCTATGAGGACAGATTTATCGTTATTAACAGGTATGACCTGCTCATAATTCGGGTACGTGCCTTCAATCAACTTCGTGAGAAACTCCTTGTCGCCAAGTAAAAATCTGATATGATTCTTTGCTATCTCAAACCTGACAGGCTCCTGCTGTCCGGCTAAGAGCCTCCTTAGTTCCATCACGGCCTTTCTCGGCAGTATAGCCTTTATCTCCTCTACATCCGCTTCCATTTCCATGTCAGAGTAAACCACAGACAGCCTGTGGCCGTCTGTGCCGACCATGACAATCTTCTTATCTGAGCCAAGCACATGAAACAACACACCGTTGAGGGCATACCGCGGGTCGTTTTCACCTGCGCAGTATATCGTCCTGTCGAGCATGTCTATGAGCTTTTCCGGTGGGAGGGAAAAACCTATCTTGTCCTCCAAAGAGGGCCAGTGCGGGTATTCGTCCGGATTTAACGCCGCTATCCTGTATGAACTCTTCCCTGACTTCAGCTTTACCCAGTTCATGTCATCGTCTTCTATGTGAATATCGCCGGAGGCCTCTCTTGATATTTCAAAGAGCTTCTTGGCCGGCATACATATAACGCCCGATTTTTCGATTTCCAGTATTTCTATCGGCTCTCTGATTGCCATTTCGAGGTCGGTGGCGTAGACTGTGCTTTTTTCCCTGCTCACCTCCAGGAGAAAATTGTTGAGTATCGCTATGGTAGTCTTCTTCTCGGCAATATTCTGGATATCTCCAAGCCTTTTGTACAGTTCATCTTTCGATATTGTTACTATCATACTGAAAATCTCCTTACGGTTTTATTTTATTTATAAGATATTCGGCCATTTTATTGAATTCCTCGTCCTTTTCCATCTTCGCCTCTATCTGCTTACAGGCATAAATAACCGTGGCGTGGTCTTTTCCACCAAAGGCCTTGCCTATGTCGCCCAAAGACAACCCCGTCAGCTTCTTCGTTATATACATGGCAATCTGCCGCGGCAGGGCTATCTCCTTCGTCCTTTTCTTCGATTTTAAGTCTGGCAGCTTTACGCCAAAATACTCGCACACCACCTTTTGTATGCTGTCTGTGGTCACAGGTTTTGACTCATCTGTAAAAATGTCCTTAAGCACATCTTTTGCCAGGGAGACATTTATCGGCCTTCCTGTCAGGTTGGAGTGGGCGGCCAGCTTTATCAAACATCCCTCCAGCTCCCTGATATTAGACTTTACCTTCGTTGCGAGGAAGTATACCATATCATCGGGCAGGATTATCTTATGAGTCTCAGCCTTTTTTTGTAATATCGCCATCTTCAGCTCCACCGAGGGAGGTTGTATGTCGGCTATCAGGCCCATTGTGAAACGCGATTTCAGCCTGTCTGTTATATCGGACAGCTCCTTGGGCGGCCTGTCGCTTGATATAACAATCTGTTTCTGTTTCTCATAGAGGGCGTTAAACGTATGAAAAAACTCTACCTGGGTCTGCGTCTTGTTGGCGATAAACTGTACATCGTCAAGCAGCAATATATCAACCGTCCTGTATTTCTCCTTCAAATCGCTCATCTTCTCATGTCTTATGGCAGAGACTACCTCGTTTGTAAACTGTTCTGAGGATACGTAAATAATATTAGCGTTTGGCAGCGTGTCAGCTATCTTATTTCCTATCGCTGTGATTATATGTGTCTTGCCAAGCCCAACGTCTCCATATATAAAAAGCGGATTATACGTCTTTCCCAATGAATCGCTCACTGCGAGAGCCGCCGCGTGGACAAATTGATTTGACGGGCCGACGACAAATGTATCGAATGTGTATTTGGGGTTTAAAAATATCCCCTTGACCGCAAGTCTTGTCTTTCGTGTTTGTGTTACCACGCTGACATAATCCGCCGCCGGTTCCTGGTCTATCTTAAACTGTACATTGATGTTGTCCTTTGCCGCCCACTCAAAGGCGTCGCTTATCAGTCGGGGGTAATTGTCTTCAATCCACTCCCTGAAAAACCTGTTAGGCACTGACAACAGCGCGTCGTTATCCTTTAACTCAACCAGTTTTATTGGCTTAAACCACAAGTCATACGTGGATTTGCCAACCTTTTTCTCAATAAAATCAAGACAGTCCTTCCATGTATTTCCTATATCCATATGCCGCCTGAACCTTTCTGTTTTGAATAGGTTACTAACATGTTACAAACAATTGTTAATAACTCCTTTATATTTCTTGTATAAAGCATTGATATAATGTTCATAAATCCCAACCGGAGCGGTAATGTGAATAACTCCCAAAAACACGCCTGTTTCCTAACACAACCGCTAACATGATAAACCCCGTACAGCACCCGAATTATCGTGTTGTTCTAGTTCCCAACAAACACTACTGCTACTACTATTTATATATATAAAAAGAGTAGTAATAGTACTAACCAGTTTTCTTCCAGAATAAGTACTCTTTGATAAAGGCATCCAGCTCTCCGTTTAAGACTGCGTTTACATTTCCGGATTCATAACCTGTCCTGTGGTCTTTTACCAATCTATAGGGCTGTAATACATAAGAGCGTATCTGATTTCCCCACTGAATGATCTTTTTGTCGCCTACGATTCCCTCCATTTTTTTCCCCTGGGCGAGTATTTTGGCGTAAAGCCTTGATTTTAATATACTCATTGCCCTTTCCTTGTTTCTGTGTTGTGAGCGCTCATTTTGACAGGATACAACAATACCACTTGGGGCATGGGTAATGCGCACGGCGGATGACACCTTGTTGATGTGCTGCCCACCGGCCCCCGACGCCCTGAACGTATCAATTCGTATATCCTCTTCTTTTATCTCTATTTCGACCTCTTTCTCCACGTCCGGATAAACCAGAACCGCGGCAAAAGAGGTATGCCTTCTTTTGTTTGAGTCAAACGGGGATATGCGCACAAGCCTGTGCACTCCTACCTCCGGCTTCAGATAGCCATAGGCATACGGGCCGTTAAATGTGATGGTAGCGCTCTTTATGCCTGCCTCATCCCCGTTTTGAACATCTATGGCCTCTGTCTTAAAGCCGTTTTTTTCGGCCCATCGAAGGTACATTCTCATAAGCATTTGCGCCCAGTCCTGACTTTCTGTGCCACCGGCACCCGGATGGATGTCCATGATGGCGTTGTTAATATCAAGTCTGTTTGAAAGCAGGTGTTTAAGCTCCAGTTTATCTATCTTTATCTCAGTGGTTCTTAGTTTCTCCTCTATGTCTTTGACAAACAACTCGCCGTCCTCCTCGCCCAGTACGGACAGCGAATCAAACAAGTACCCAACATCCCCCGCCACATCGTCATAAGAGGATACAATGTCCTCAATATACGATTTCTTTTTTTGAAGCTCATTAAGTCGCTCATACGACGACCATGTGCCGCTTTGAGAGAGCGTCTCGTCTATTGCCTTTATCTCTTTGAGCAGTGTATCTATTTCAAAGATAACCTCTTAGGTATGAGAGTTTTTCCTCCAGTGGCCTGACTTTCTCCTTCAATTCCATCTCAATAATCATTGCGACGTCTCCTTTTTCTCAACAAATTTACAATAATTGCCAGATTTACGATGTTGCATATATGGGCAAATACGCTGCCGAACACCGAATAAAACGTAATAGTCGGGTTTGTATAAATATCCCTTGTCAAAACGGCCGTCGTAAAAAGCTCCGTCTTTGCCGCAACCGCCCCTGTGCTGTCTATGAAACCGGATATGCCGGTATTGGCCGAGCGCACCACAGGTTTGCGGTTTTCGATGGCCCTGAAGACGGCCATTATAAAGTGCTGATACGGGCCGGATGTACGCCCAAACCACGCGTCGTTTGTAATAGTGACGATAAAGTCTCCGCCATACCTGTAAAATGCCCCGACAAGTTCGGGGAATGCTATTTCATAACATATAGGGGCCGAAAACGCCCCCAACGGGGTTTTAGCAACTGTAAGCGTGCTTCCCTTTGTAAAATCACCTATACCGGTTACAAGTTTATCTATAAAAAACAGCGCATCCCTTAGAGGTACATACTCCCCAAAAGGAACCAGATGAATTTTATCATAAATGCACAGAATTTTTCCAGTAGGGGCCAGAACAACGGCACTATTTGTCAGCGTATATCTGCCGTTTACATAGTCCCTGACAAGATCGGTGCCAAAGACCAGATGGATATCAAGCCGCTTTTGGAATGACAGCAGGTCCTCGGTAAGTATTTTGTCACTCCCGAATAGAAACGGCAGCGACGACTCAGGCCAAACGATGAGTTTAGCCCCGTCTCTGGCCGCCTTTTGAGTCATAGTCTTGTAGGAGTTGAGGATTTCCGCTGTGAGTTTCTTATCCCACTTGCTGTCCTGGGCTATGTTGCCCTGGATGACGGCCACTCTAACGGGGTTAACTGCCAAATTATTGTCTAATCGCCCGTATCCATAGACCATGACAAAGGCGATAATTATGGCAAACAGGGCAAACGGCAGCAGTTTTTTATACAGCGGGTAATTTGCTGAGTTGTCTTTAATAATGAAATCAGCGATGGCGGCATTAAAAAATACAATAAGAAAAGATACGCCGTAAACACCGGTAATATCGGCAATCTGTATCAGCGGGAGAACTTTATACTGCGTATAGCCCAAAAATGACCAGGGAAACCCGGTAAACAGCGTGCCGCGAAAATACTCAAGCCCTACCCAAAGCGAAGGCGCGCTCAGATATATGGGAATCTTAGTCCTCTTTGCAAACAGATGAAGCATCAAGCCAAACACACCGGTATAGAGGCTTTGGTAGAGAGACAGAAGTAGTACAATGGATAAACTTACGGGAAGTGGCATATGGCCGTAGTTATTTATGGAGTGTGATATCCAGTACTGGGTCAGGAAGAAATACACCACGCCCGCCGCAACACCGGCCTTAAAGGAATACACATGCCCGTTGGAGTTTAATATCGCATATAACAAGGGAACGAGGGCGACCCACGCCAACCACGAGATATCAGGCATAGGAAATGATAAATACAGAAGGACACCCGTGAAGACGGGTGGAAAAAAAGTAATCACAATTTTATTAGCAGTTCTCATAATCTTGACATATCATAGGGCAAATTGTTTATAGTATAACTGCGTGGGCAGTTAGCTCAGTCGGTAGAGCAGAGGCCTGAAAAGCCTCGTGTCCGCAGTTCAATTCTGCGACTGCCCACTTTCAGAACTACTTATTATATTATACTGGATGGAATTAATGCTGGAAAATATAGCTTATTTAAGGGGATTTCAATGAAAATAATAGAAAATGACAGGGACTACAGAGAATTCATAGGGATAATAAGAGGCAGGTCAGAGGACTTTGGGATTGATATCATAGAGGACGCAAAGATTATTATAGAGGACGTAAAAAGAAACGGCGACACCGCGGTTGAGTTATACACGAATAGATTCGATAAGTTTCAGAGGGATACCTTTAAGGTATCACAGCAGATGATAGAAGACTTCGCTGACAAGACCGGACGCCCTTTTCTTGAGGCCCTGAATAAATCAATAGAGAGAATCAGGCAATTTCACCAAAGGCAGCTTGAGCGTTCGTGGAAGTTTCAGGATGACAACGGGGTTGAGCTTGGCCAGCTTGTAAGGCCGCTTCAAAGGGTAGGGGTGTATGTGCCGGGAGGCAAGGCGGCATATCCCTCGTCTGTGTTGATGAACGTCATTCCGGCGCAGATAGCCGGTGTAAAGGAAATAGCCATCTGTGTGCCATTCCCTGATGGGCAGATTGATCCATGTGTAATGGCGGCGATAAGGGCGGTGGGGGTGACAGAGGTCTATGCTATTGGCGGGGCGCAGGCCATAGCCGCGATGGCCTATGGGACGCAGACCATTAAAAAGGTTGATAAAATCGTAGGCCCTGGTAATGCGTATGTGGCGGCGGCAAAGAAGATGGTATTTGGAGCGGTGGATATAGACATGATTGCCGGGCCCTCAGAGATTGTGATAGCGGCTGACGAGACGGCGGATGAGACTTTCATAGCGGCAGACCTCTTAAGCCAGGCTGAGCATGACGAAAACGCCTCTTCAATTCTGGTTACCACATCAAGGGCGCTGGCTGAAAAAGTACTCACAGAGCTGGACGCGCAGCTTGAGAAATTGACAAGAAGGGCAATAGCTATAAAATCGTTGGAAAGCTACGGCGCTATCATAATAGCCGCGGACACGGCGGAAATGTTTGACCGCGTTAATGAAATAGCCCCTGAACACCTTGAGATAATAACAAAGGCACAGGACAAAGACGTGGAGCTGGTAAGAAACGCGGGAGCGGTGTTCATAGGGAAATGGTCATCAGTGCCGCTGGGTGATTATGCGGCAGGCCCGAATCATGTACTGCCGACAAACGGCACGGCGAGTTTTTTTTCTCCGCTTGGCGTGTATGATTTTATAAAGCGGACGTCGCTGATAAATTTTACGGCGGCGGGATTCAAAGATATTGCCGGTACAGTGGAGGCAATGGCTGATTCCGAGGGATTTCAAGGCCACTCAGAGGCGGTGAGGGTAAGAAAAAGGGCGCTTGCGAAAATATAAACAAAATATTTTAGAAAGGCAACTTAAACTCCTTCCAATAAAATAAAAATTGCGTTATAATAGCGCTGTGTTAAATGCTATGACATTTTTGATATGCGGGGCGTCCCAAGGGTGGCGCGCCAGATGATAGAATTAGAGAATGTGTCGAAGACCTATGGTGGCCATGCGGCGCTGAGTAATGTGTCCCTGAAGGTGGAACGCGGGGACATGGCGTTTATAACCGGCCCAAGCGGAGCGGGGAAGACCACGTTATTTAAACTCCTGTATCTTGCCGAGAAACCTGACGAAGGGACGATAACCATAGCCGGCTGTAACGCGGCTGACCTGAAGTCGTCATCCATACCGCTGGTAAGGAGAAACATCGGGGTAGTGTTTCAGGATTTTAAGCTGCTCAACAATAAGACCGTTTATGACAACATCGCCCTGACACTGAGAATTCGCGGTTTCATGGAAAGGGAAATCAAAGAACGTGTGCACAGTGTGCTTAAAATGGTAAACCTGAGGCACAAGGTGGACAACTACCCGCTGACCCTCTCAGGGGGTGAGCAGCAGCGAATCACCATAGCCAGATCAATCGTGGGAGAACCAACGGTAATGCTTGCTGATGAGCCGACAGGGAATCTCGACGAAGAGAATGAGAAAGAGATAATGAGGATATTTAAGCAGATAAACACCAAAGGCACGACCATATTGATAGCCACACATAACCGCGCACTCTATAAAAACACGGCAAGAAAGGTGTTTTTCTTAGAGGGCGGCATCTTAAAGGGGGAGGAGGAATAGGTGTTTTCACTAAGACTGGCCCTTCAGAGCGTCATTAAAGAGAAGTGGATGAGTCTCCTTTCCATGCTTTCCATAGGCGTAATGCTGTTTATACTGGTATCAGTTGCCGTAATCGTATATAATGTTGAGAAGCTCACGGCGAGGCTGCCTGAGCGGCTCACCGTGATGGTCATACTGAAAGACGGCGTGACAAGCGAGGAAAACAAGGCCGTGCTGGCGGCGATTAAGGCTGAGCCGACGGTTAAGGTGGTGACATTCGTGTCAAAGGAAAAGGCCCTTGACGAGCTGAGAAGATCATTAAAAAAGGATGACTTTATCCTCAAGGGTTTTGCGGATAATCCCCTGTTCGATTCGTTTGACGTGAAGATAAAAAGTGAAGGTGTACGTGTGGAGGATGTCAAGCGGCTGATACAGAAGATAAAGTCTATGAAGGCGGTGGATGACGTGGAATATGGGGAGGCGCTGATGGACTCTGTCTACGCGTTAAAGAGCGGGTTGAGGGCGTTGGGGCTTAGCATAGGGATTGTCTTTGTGTGTTCGGTTACGTTTATATGTTACACGACGGTGAAGATACTTTTTTACAGGCATAAGGAAGAGATAGAGGTGTATAAACTTCTTGGCGCGACGAGGTGGTTTGTGAGGGCGCCGTTTTTCATAGAAGGCAGTATAATAGGCATTTTTGGTGGGGTAATGGGTTCGGGGATGCTGATGGGGTTTTATTATTATTTTCTTAGAAAGCTGGTGGCGGATATACCGATGTTTGCGTTTATGAGCATACCGGTGCAGTTTATGTACATGCTGCCGGCAGTCGGGATGTTGCTGGGGTTGGGCGGGTCGGTGTTGGCACTTGGAAGGCTGAAGTATTAGAATGCGTAAGGCGGTGCTGCCGATAATTGTTTTGGTGTTGATTCATGGCATAGTATTAGCGCCGGTGTTTGCCGCTGAGGTTGCCAATGACAAGTATAAAAAGATTCAGGAAGAGATAAAAATCCACAAGGACAAATTGGAGCACTCAGAGAAGAAAGAGCTGAGTGTTATGGATGAGCTGGAGAAGGCTGACAATGATTTACGGCAAATCACGCGCCAGATTGAAAAAGAAAGGGCGCAGGTAACCGAGCTGGAGGAAAACATAAAGACAGTAAGGCAGGAGATGGCAACGGCCGAAAAGACGATTACGGCGCTGCGCGCTTCACTGAAGAGCCGACTGCAGGTAATACAGCGCTACGGCTATGACGTTGACAAGGTTGTGATAATATTAAACATGGACAGTTTTTACGAGATGTTAAGGACGACGAGATATTTGTCGAAGATGTCTGGCAGTGAATATAAGCAGATGGGGATTTACCAGGAGCAGTCAAATAAGCTGTTGGAAAAGGAGAAGAAATTGCAGGCGCTCGCCTCACAGTTAAAGTTGAAGGCGGATAAATTAAAAAGCTCCGAGGCTGACCTTGCACAGAAGAAAAAAGAAAGAGAGGACATACTACTGGCCGTGAGAAAGGAAAAGGCCTTATACAGCTCAATGCTGAAAGAGCTGGAGTCAACGTCAAATCGTTTTAACGGCCTGTTGGAAAAGGAAAAGAAAGAGAGTGATTTGACAGTGTCCGGCAAGGAATTCAAAAACCTGAAGGGAAGTTTGTCGTGGCCAGTACAGGGCCACGTGTCCATTCCATATGGGTCGCACAATGACCCCCAGTTTAAGACCCCCGTTTACAGAAACGGGATATATATAAGTTCTGAACAGGATTCAACTGTAAGGGCAGTTTACGACGGCAAGGTGGTGTTTGCGGATGTGTTCAAAGGGCTTGGGCAGGTGGTAATCTTGAGCCACGGCATGGGCTACCATACCGTGTACGCCAATCTCAACGGTATGTTTACCAAGGTTGGCGATATAGTGAAGACTAAAAGCCAGATAGGAAACGCCGGGACATCAAGCTTAATAAACGCCGTGGGGATATATTTTGAGATCAGATATAAGGGAAAACCGATTAATCCATTACAGTGGTTGAAAAGGGAGAATTAGGAGGATGAATGAGTAAGAGCGTGCGGTTTTGGATAATATGGATGATATTGCCGACGATAGTCTTAGTTGGGGTGTTCGTAGGAAGTGGTGTAATGATAGGCAAGTGGGCGGTTAGGTCGGTAAGTGCCGAATCGGACACATATCAGGAGCTGAAGTTGTTTACTGAGGTCATATCTATAATAAAAAGCAATTACGTAGAGGAAGTAAAGTCTAAGGACCTGATATACGGCGCGCTCAAGGGGATGTTGAACTCACTTGATCCACATTCGAGTTTTATGACTCCGGATTTGTTTAAAGAAATGAAGGTGGATACAAAGGGTGAGTTTGGAGGCGTTGGCATACAAATAGGGAAAAAGAGTGCGATGATAACCGTCATTTCGCCGATTGAGGACACGCCCGCCTACCAGGCCGGCATAAAGGCAGGCGACACAATCGTAAAGATAAACGGGGAATCCACTGAGAAAATGACGCTCTACGACGCGGTGAGCAAGATGCGCGGGGCAAAAGGCTCAAAGGTAACGGTAACAATAATGAGGGAAGACTGGAAAGAGCCGAGGGACTTCACGCTGGTACGCGATACGATAAAGGTTAAGAGCGTTAAATATAAGGTAATCAACGAAGATGTCGGCTATGTGAAAGTAAACCAGTTTCAGGAAAAGACGGTGTCCGATTTAGAGAAGGCGCTGGCAGCTTTGAAAGAAAAAAAGGTAACCTCGTTGCTGCTGGATTTGAGAAACGACCCGGGCGGCCTCCTGCAGGGGGCGGTAGGGGTTGCGGAGCAGTTTTTGCCGCCGGACAAGCTGGTGGTATACATAAAGGACAGGACGGGCGAAAAGAAGGAGTTTTTTACAGAAGGCGATGGCAAGTACGAGAAACTCCCTATGGTTGTGATGGTAAACGAGGGCAGCGCCTCTGCGTCAGAGATAGTTGCCGGAGCGCTGAAGGACTGGAACAGGGCAATTGTATTAGGAACCACGACATTTGGAAAAGGCTCCGTGCAGAGCGTCCTTCCACTTTCTGACGGTTCGGGATTGCGCCTGACAACGGCACGCTATTACACGCCAAAGGGGACGTCCATACAGAACACGGGCATTACGCCGGATATAGTGGTGAAGCAAAAGGCCGACAAGAGCAAGGAACGCCCGGTGATGAGAGAAAAAGATTTAAAAGGCCATCTTGAAAACGAACAGGCGGAAGAGAAGGACCCCGAAGAGACAGAGGCCGCTCCCCTGGAGGTGGACGAAAAGGATGACGTACAACTTCAGCGCGCCGTAGATATTCTAAAGACATGGGACGTGATGAAGAAATTTAATAAGGCCGCTTAGAAGCGTGTCAAGGGTAATATTTGACATAGAGACGGCCGGGGCGGACCTTGAGTCTTTTGACCCCGAAGTGCAGGAGTATCTGTTAAAGCTGGCTAAGACGGAGGAGGAGATTCAATTGGTAAGAGAGAGTCTCTCCTTCTATCCCAACACCGCCGTGATTGTGGCCATCGGTATGTTAAATCCTGACACCGAAAAGGGCGTGGTGTATTATCAGTCGGCTGAGGCGCAAGACAGAGCCGCCGAACCCGCCGAGGAAAACGGGATTACCTACCGCCCCTGCACAGAAAAGGAAATCATTGAGGGGTTTTGGGATGTGATAAGAAAATATGACAAATTTGTCACATTCAACGGCCGTGGATTTGACTGCCCGTTTATAATGATTCGCTCCGCCGTACACAATGTCAGGCCGACACGGGACTTATTGCCAAACCGGTTTGGCAACGAACACATTGATTTGCTTGATAAGCTGACATTTTACGGCGCCGCCCGAAGGCGCTTCAGCATGGACATGTGGTGCCGGACTTTTGGCATAAAAAGCCCAAAATCCGAGGGTGTTACGGGCTATGACGTCAAGGACATGTTTAAGGCCGGCAGATGTAAGGAGATAGCCGTCTACTGTGCCAGGGATTTGTGGGCTACGAGGGAGCTGCTCTTTAAATGGGAAGGTTATGTAAAGTACCCGCCCGAAGGATTAAAAAGCAGCTGATTTAAACCGCCTCTCGCATTCTATTCATATCTTTCAGAACTCACTAACTTTACTTATTTCCAGCTTATCGCTAAAGCGTACGAAGTACCATTATAATAAGTATATATATATCCATCTGTCCATGCTACAATGGCAGAACCGTTGGTAAACCATTGGATGTAGTATGTGGCTGAACCGGATGTGTATGCAGCTATGCTTCCTGATGGTGTTCCAAAGAACGAAGAGTATTGATTGTATATTGCAGTAATCTCTGCGGCTGCCCTGGCAATGTTGCTCCATGCTACCCCTAAAGCGTACGAAATACCATTATAATAAGTATATATATATCCATCTGTCCATGCTACAATGGCAGAACCATTGGTAAACCATTGGATGTAGTATGTGGCTGAACCGGATGTGTATGCAGTTATGCTTCCTGATGGTGTTCCAAAGAACGAGGAGTATTGATTATATACCGCGTTAATCCACTTACTTGCGGTAGTGTTGTCCGATGACCCTGATGATGTAAATGTCGCCGTTACTGTAATGCTGGTATTCGATGTCAGTGTACACGTCCCCGTTCCTGAACAACCCGCACCTGACCATCCGGCAAATGTTGAGCCAATGCCTGGCGTTGCGGTCAGGGTAGTAGCGATTGGTGGTGTATATGAAGCCGAACAAACGCTTCCACAGTTGATTTTGCCATCGGAGCTTGTTACAGTGCCGCTGCCTGTGCCAGATGGCGCAATTACCAAATTGACCGGATTACTGTTTCCACTCGATGCACTCCATGTTCCACTTTTTGTAATCCCCTTGCCACAAAAAGCATACGTTTCGCCAAAGTTCCAAGTCCCTGAAGCGGTGCTTGAGCTGCTAAAGCTGCCTGTTACTGAAAGTTCCCAGGTCGTTGGACTACCAACATTGAAAGAGAATTTACCCCCTGAAATACCGACACCTGGGGTAAATACATAGTTGTCGGTAGGACTACAAGTACCGCCGCCATAAGAACTTAATGGTACATCAAATTCGGTTACAGCATCACCGGCAACCTTAAAGCTTATCCTTATTCCATCGTTTGTTGTTCCTGACCAACTGCCATCATAAGCCGAGGCATTGGTGTAAGTCGCCATCAGCGTAATAACAAATACAACTACCAATATACCGAATAGTTTTTTAGCTTTAAACATTTTCCATTCCCCCTTTGTAAATATTCATACTAAATCCGCAATTATACCTGTCTGATGGATTAAAAAGTGGCTGAATTAACCCGCAATTTAATTATCATCAGGCAATTCCACGTTCCTTTAATAGCTCTATGACCTTATATCCTCCGCACGGAGGGCTGTTGAGGCCGTCGGCGTAGTCGCATCCATCCACGCGAAAATCGCACTCCGCGCAGATATGCCCCCTGATAAATGTGTCAAACGCGAAGGTTGGTGATGTTGTTTGCGATTTTTCCAATATCTCCTGTAGTCTTTCTACCGGTATGGCGTCCCGCACAGCCTCATAGGCCTTGCAAAGCATGGAGTCCTTACCCTCTGAGTAAAACTCACAAAAGCCCTTACAAATCAGTTGTGTGTGCAGTTCGTCTTTCACGCCGCCGATGTCCCCCTGTGAAGGATTAACGACGAAGGGGGGTAACCCCCCTTCACCCGTATTTTCGCTGGCTAGTCTATTTATCTTTATCTATCAGATGGAGAAGCTCTTCCGCCTGCATTGCGCCTCTGATTAGCACCCCATCAGGCAAAACGATTGCCGGAGTGCCGGTGATGCCAAGGCCCTCGGCCGTCTTAATATTATCATCAATAGGCTTAGCGCTGCAAGCAGGCTCTGGCATCGGCTTCTTGTCAAACGCGTCATCAAGAAGCTGAAGCGATTTAGCGCACATCACCGCCCGTGACTTTTTCATGGAATCAGGATGGAGCTTCGATATAGGATACAGGAGTATGTAAAAGGCTATGTCTGATCTTTTGGCAACTATTTTCTTTAACTCTTCGTGGAGTTTTTTGCAATAAGGGCAGTCAGGGTCGGTAAAGATAATAATCTTGTGTTTCGCATTTTTTTCACCCAGAAAGAGGGCGTCCTTCACGGGTATAGACGAGTAATCCACTTTGTTTAACTCCATGTTGCGCTTATCGGTCAGATTTTCTTTTGTCTTGAGCTTGATTAACTTTCCGACGAAAAGGTTGCCTTTAGAAAAATCCAGATACAGGATGACCTTTTCTCCTTTTGGTTCAGCCTTCGACTTGACGATAATCTCCCACAGGCCCTTTGACGGGGACACCGCAACCCCCTCTACGCTGAGGCCTGGATTAATGCCGCTGATAATCTCGGCGGCCTCCTGTTTGTCGAGTTTATGGCAGGAGGCGCAGTTCGTATCGCAGCCATTCATGGCGGCGGCGTGCGGCACCATGAGCAGCACCATCGTTGTGGCGGCTAATATCAGGCAGACACTTATTACGATTCTCACAACTGCTTTTATATCATAAAACTCAATGTACAGTCAATTACTATTTGTTTGATGTCAAGCCAAAGTAGAAATGTCCTTTTTTTGGCAAAATAGAAATGTCCTGGTTGTGGGCGGTGTACAGAGGGGAATTATAGAGATATTAAATGTTATACTACCCGTGCTATGAGAAAAGTTCTCTTGATCTCAGTTAATAACGAAAGGCTGCCATATCCAGTTGCCCCAATCGGGGCCGCTTATATCGCCGGAGCACTCGCAACGGCCGGCCTTGACGTTAAAATCCTCGATTTGTGTTTTGTTGACGACGATTTACAGGCACTGAAAGACTCAATCGGTGGCTTTAACCCCGACGTTATAGGCGTCTCTATCAGAAACGTTGATAATCTTACCTACAATCGAAGCGTGTTCTATATGCCCAGAATTCGGGACATTGTGAACTTTATCAGGACGATTAGCAATGCCCCGGTGGTTGTCGGTGGCTCAGGGTTTTCCCTTTTCCCCGAGGAAATCCTGCGATATCTAACGCTCGATTTTGGAGTTGCGGGCGAGGGAGAACAGGCGTTTCTCAGTCTTATCAGGGCATTTGAAAACGGTGGCAATATTGATGAGATCCCAAACCTGTCAATTATTAAAAACGGCTCGTTCCATCAGAATCCCGTCTCATACAGCCCTGTGATGTGTCTGCCAGACAGGGCGGTTCTTAACAATGCCGCGTATCTTCAATACGGCGGGATGGGGAATGTTCAATCCAAGCGCGGCTGCCCGTTTAAGTGCACATACTGTACGTATCCCATGCTGGAGGGGACCCGCCTGAGGCTCAGGCCCCCGGAGGAGATAGTCGCGGAACTTGCCGAAATGAAAGACAGGCACGCAATAGATTACGTGTTTTTCGTGGATGATATATTTAACGTCCCGGCCGGACATTCAATTCAGATATGTGAGGGAATTATCAGAAAGAATCTGAGAATTAAGTGGACGTGTTTCGCAACCCCATTCAGTTTTACCGAAGAGCTGGCAAGGCTTATGAAACGGGCCGGTTGTACCGGCATAGAGTTCGGCTCAGACGCCGGTGCCACCCAAACACTTAACGCCTATGAGAAACACTTCACGCCGGACGATATAGCGGCGGCCTCCGCCATATGCCGAAAGATTGACATGCCCGACGCACATTATATTATAATTGGCGGCCCGTCTGAAACAGAGGAGACACTGAATGAGACATTTAAACTGTTTGATATGATAAAGCCGCGCGCTGTAATCGCCCTTGTTGGCGTGAGGATATACCCCGGTACGGCTATCTGCAAAAGGGCGGTGCAAGACGGCGTCATACCGGCGGTCCCGGAAGGAAAGGGGCTGCTTGAGCCGGTGTTTTATCTGAGTCCGGAGACACCGTCAGGGCTGCTGCTCACGCGGGTTGCCACATGGGCAGAAGGTAGGGCAAACCGTGTAGTGCCTGCCCTTGATATCCACTATGACGCCTCAACGCTGGGTGCTATCAGAAAGATAATTAAACGCGGCCCAATGTGGGACGTGTTAAGATGAAGGAAGCGGCGGTAAATCATACCGTGGCCGTGGTAACAGGAGGAGGTAAGGGTATTGGGGGCGCTATATGCAGGGTGCTTACGAAGGATGGCTCTTCTGTGGTAATCAACTATATGTCATCATCCAATGAGGCCGCGGCGCTGTGTGAGGAGCTGCGCGCGATAAATCCCAATACAATGGTCTATCAGGCTGATGTCACAGATTTCTCACAGATGAAAAAGATGATGGACGACACTGTAGCCCTGTTTGGCCGCGTGGATATCCTCGTCAACAATGCCGGCCTTGCCAGAGACGGACTTCTCCTGCTGATGCCGGAAAAGGACTGGATGGACGTTATGGATGTAAACCTGACAGGGGTTTTTAACGCGTCAAAGTCGGTACTACCACACATGATAGCCCAAAGGAGCGGTGTTATAATAAATATCTCATCTTTAAGCGGGATAGACGGCCTTGCCGGGCAGGTCAACTATGCGGCGGCCAAGGGGGGTGTGATTGCCCTGACGAGGGCGCTCTCAAAGGAGCTTGCACAGTTTGGCATCAGGGTAAACGCGGTTGCCCCGGGCGCTATTGAGACCGATATGCTGGATACTATGAAGGATACCGCGCGTGAGGATTTACGCCGTAACATTCCACTGAGGCGATTTGGAAGGCCAGAGGAGGTTGCCTCTGTGGTCAGGTTTCTCGCCTCTGAGGAGGCCGGATATATCACGGGTGAGGTTATTTCTGTAACGGGAGGATTATAAGAGCGCATGTCAGACACATTTGAAAGACTAAAGGGATTGCTTGTCAGCAGGTTAAAACTCTCCGTAGGGGAGGAAGTAATTAACAGGGATACGACACTATTTGGCCCCGGCGGGCTGGGGCTGGACTCCATTGATGTCCTGGAGCTTGTCGTGGGCATAAAAAAAGAATTCGGCGTTGACATTACAGACAGGGAAACCGCGGAGAAAATCTTTACATCAGTCGGCGCAATAGTGGGATACATAGATGAACAAAGAAGAACTCGTTAAACGGCTGCCGCACGGCGCGCCCTTTATATTCATTGAGAAGGTGCTGGGCATAGACAAGGGGCAGCGTATCAAGGCATTGAAGACCGTCACGGGCGGCGAAGAGGCCATCAACCGGGGCGGCGATGGACAGCAGTCATTTCCATTCGTGCTGCTTGTAGAGGCAATGGCCCAGGCCTCAGGGCTTGTCCTTGAGGCTGAGGAAATTGAGATGGCGTTTCTGACGATGATTAACGACGCGCACCATGTCAAACCCGCGATGGCGGGCGATGTCCTCATCATAGAGTCTGAGCTGACAAAGAAGTTCCCACCATTATACGTCTTCCGGGCAAAGGTCAGCGTTGACGGGGAGATCGTCTCCTCGGCTGAGATAACACTAACCTCTGTTCCCAGGTCCGCCACCAGCAGGCGTCGGGCGCGGCCATAGCGACACTATGGGATATTAAAATACTCCTTGTACCATGAGACGAAGTTTCTGATTCCAACATCCAGCGGCGTGGACGGTGTAAAGCCTGTGTCTTTTGTGAGTTCCTCTATGTCGGCATAAGTCTCGGCAACATCGCCCTGCTGCATTGGCAGGAGATTTTTTCTCGACTTCCGCCCCAGCGTGTCTTCGATTATTTCTATAAAATTCAACAGGCCAACGGGTTTATTGTTGCCGATGTTGTAGAGTTTGTATGGGGCATAGCTTGAAGATGGGTCGGGGTGTTTGCCGTCCCACGCGGGATTAGCCTGTGGTATGCGTTGAATCAACCTGAAAACACCCTCTACTATGTCGTCAATATAGGTAAAGTCACGCCGCATGTCTCCGTGGTTAAAGACATCAATTGGCCTGTCCTCAAGGATGGCCTTTATGAAGAGGAACAGGGCCATGTCCGGGCGTCCCCACGGGCCGTAAACGGTAAAAAATCGAAGCCCCGTGCAGTGCAGCCCATAGAGACTGCAATATGTGTGAGCAAGGAGTTCGTTTGATTTTTTTGTAGCCGCGTAAAGCGACATGGGATGGTCAACATTGTGCCGCACAGAAAAAGGGATGTTTGTGTTTGCCCCATAGACCGAACTCGACGAGGCAAAGATGAGATGTTTTACGTTATTGTGCCGACAGCCCTCCAGTACATTGACGAAGCCCACTATATTGCTTTCAATATAGGCGTGGGGATTTATTATAGAATACCGGACGCCGGCCTGTGCGGCCAGATTTACCACATAATCGAATTTCTCCACAGCAAAGAGTCTCTCCATGGCCGGCCTGTCTGAGATATCCATCCTGACAAACCGGAAATTCCCTACGCCTTCAAGAAGCCTGAGCCTGTCTTGTTTAATGGCAACATCGTAGTAGTCGTTGAGATTATCAACAGTTACAACGTCAAACCCGTGCGAAGCCAATCGCTTACACAGGTGAAAGCCAATGAACCCCGCCCCGCCGGTTACCAGTACTTTCTTCTTATCCTGTAATTTCATCATTGCCGCCTATGGTATTTTTGTGAAGCTCAGCGCCATTAAAGTGCGCCTCCCTGATATCTCTGACCACCATGCCTATATGCTAAACCATAGAGGGACATCCTGTCAACGCGCACGCCACCACAGAAGATTTATTGTCCATCAGGCGCGCTCTGTATAATCCAGAAAACTTAGCGGGATAAGAGAAGAGGGGATTGCCTCTGAAAAGGAATCCCCTCTGTGTTTAACTGGATTTAAATGGGCGCTTAGTGCGCCTTTACGGTTGTGTCCGCCGGTTTGCCATACTCATAAGGCCCATCGGTAATTGTGGGAATTTGCTCGAAATTGTAAAACGGTGGTGGCGATGGAATCTGCCACTCAAGCGAGAGTGAGTTCCACGGATTGGCCGGTGCCTTCTCTCCCTTTATCGCCGAATGGACGAAGTTATAAAGGGTCATGAGAAATCCTGCGATAGTGATATAGGAGAATATTACGGCAATTCTCATCTCTCCGGCGTACTGCGACGGCAACTTCCAGTACCTTCTTGGAATGCCGTCATAGCCGAGGTGAAACTGTGGCAGAAAGGCAATCATAGCCCCAATGAGGGTTATCCAAAATGCCGTCTTGCCGAGCTTTTCGTTGTACATCTTGCCGGTAAACTTAGGGAACCAGTAGTATATCGCGCCCATGCACAACATGGACATGCTTATTGCCAGCACGTAGTGGAAATGCGCCACGACCCAGTGCGTGTCATGTACCTGAATGTCAAAGCCGAGCAGTCCGTTTGCTATGCCGGTAACTCCGCCAATCGTAAACAAGGATATAAACCCAAGGGCGTGAAGCATAGGGGTTTTTAAGTCTATTGAACCCTTGTGCAACGTCGCCAGCCAGTTAAATGTCTTAATGCCGGTCGGTACTCCAATTGCAATCGTACCCCACATAAACACTACCCTTGTCCAGTTTAGGGTACCGGCGACATACAGGTGATGTACCCAAGTCTCAAACCCCACGACTGTGATTATCATTATGGCAATAGCCATGCTGGTGTAGCCATAAATCCTCTTTCTTGAAAAAGTCGAGATTATGTCCGACACTATGCCAAACACCGGAAGCGCTACCACATAAACCGCCGGATGGGCGTAAAACCAGAACAGATGCTCATAGAGAATCGGACTTCCACCCTTAGTGCCGTCATAAAAACTCGTCCCAAGGTACTTGTCAAAAAGCAGCAGGGTAACCGCGGCGGCCAGTACCGGAACGCCTACGAGCTGTATGATAAACCCTCCGAAAAGTCCCCACACCGTGAGGTTCAGCCTTCCCCAAGTCATCCCCGGCGCCCTTAGTGTGATTATCGTCGTGATGAAATTAACCGCGCCGGCAATACTTGATGCCCCGAGCAGATGCACCGCAAATACATAAAACGCGGTATTGGCCGGGCCTACGATTGAATAGGGCGGATAACCTGTCCAGCCGGTGTCAAGCCTTCCCGGCAGTATAAGCGCCATAACCGCTATCAATCCCGCCCCAACATACAGCCAGAAGCTGAGGGCGTTGAGCCGCGGAAAGGCAACATCGTGCGCGCCTATCATCAGGGGTATCATATAGTTGGCAAGAAACCCAAGCAGCACCGGTATCATCCAAAACAGCACCATTGCCGCGCCGTGAATCGTAAAGGCCGTGTTGTAGAGGTCGGCGTCAATTATCACTTTTTTGGTAATATCAAGCTGCTCCGTTCTCATTATAAACGCCAGAAGCAACCCCACTACGAAAAACACCAGCGATGTGACCAGATACATAACCCCAATCTTCTTATGGTCTGTCGTCAGAAGCCACGACTTAAACCCAGTAGGTTGTGTACTCATATTTTTAGCCTCCTTTATTTTAATGTGTTTATGTAAGCCGCGATAGCTTCATATTCTTCTTTGGCCAGTGCGTTGGGGGGCATTATGTGGCCGAACCCCTTTACCGGCTTTGCCTTCGGGTCTGCTATTTTCTCTTTGACGAATGCCTCGTCAATGACGACTTTCGTGCCGTCTTCCAGTTCCTGGGACTTTCCTATGACGCCGTTTAAGGCAGGGCCAGCCTTTATCTCACCAGCTATACCGTGGCAGCCAAGGCAGCCAAGCCGCTCGACAAGCTCCTTGCCCTTTGTCTCAGGCGTGAGGGCAGCCACTGTTGTGCCTTCGCCCTTTTGCTTCTTAACCCACGCGTCGTAGTCCTCTTGTTTCATCACAATAACCTTTGCAAGCATAGACGAATGCCCTGAGCCGCAATACTCCGCGCAATAAACCGGATACTCCCCCGGTTCCTTTGCCGAAAACCAGAGATACGTATTCTCGCCCGGAACCATGTCCTCTCGGGTTCTAAAGGCCGGCAGGGCAAAATCGTGTATCACGTCCTTGCTTGAAAGATTTACCTTTACGTTGCCCACAGGTACGCGCAGTTCGTTTATTGTCTTAATCCCCTCAGGGGAGTACATCTCAAAGCCGTACATAAAACCAACCGCCTTGACCTCGATATGGTCCTTTGGCACGTCTCTCAGATCATTAAAGACCGCCCACGACTGAACTCCGAGCATAATGATTATTATCATCGGAACTATCGTCCACAGAATTTCAAGGGCGGTGTTTCCCACTATGTATGCTCCGGTTTCGTCCTTGTGCCTTCTCTTGTATTTAAATACGAAGTATATGAGCGGCACAGTAACTACCAGGTAAACGACTATTGACACCACCGCCCACGTCTTAAAGTGATTGTTCCACGCCTTGACCGGGTCAGCCACTCTTTCGGCTGCCGCTGCCGCATATGGCAGCGACACAAACAGCGCAGCCGTTAATAATCTCACCATTTGCTTTAGCATCTTCTACCTCCTGATTTTTTAAGGGCTGAGTACTTCAGCCCGTCTTTGCTTTTTCAACTTCCTTGAGTATAAGAAAACTATTACCGCCGTAAAAATAGCGAATACGAATCCTATAGTTTCAAGGATGAAGATCATGTTTATCCTGTAGCCGCCAATCTTTGTGTCATAAGTATAACACGCAAGGGCAACTTTGCCTACCACAGGGAACTTGCCGACTTTGCCGTCCGCGGCCTCAATCAGCGCCAGTCTTACGTCCATTGAGAGCGGATAGAGGCCGAACAGGTACCTCATAACCTTACCCTCCGGAGACAGAAATATATACACGTTTGGATGCACGAAGACCTTGTCCAGCGTCGAATAAAAAAACCTGTAACCGATGGCGTCTGTAAATCTTTTGGCCTCCGCGTCAGTCGTTACGGCAAACACCCATTTATCGAAGGACTCGGGCAGGGTGCCCTTCATCTTAATCCGCAGGTCATTGCGGAATTTCTGCGCGTCCGCCGGTGTTTCCCTGCCGTCGAAACTCAGCGTTATTACGTTGTAATCCTCGCCAAGCCTTAGTTTAGCGTCCTTCAGGGCGGTGGCCAGTCCCTCGTTCAGCACAGGGCACGACTGGGCGCACCTATAGTATATTATGGACAGGATAAACGGTTTTCCAGCGTATTTACTGAGGGTTATGGCGTTGCCCTTGTCATCGGTCATGCTGATGTTCGGTGCCGTTTTGCCCAGATAGTCGTCCTCTTTTATCTTCAGCACAGACGGGTCAAACTGAGTTGAATCGGCTGATGGCCCAAAACCCCACGCATGAGTGGCGGCCAATAAGCACACGATTAACAAGATACGCGCTGCTTCTTTCATTGCCCTGCCTTAAGATACGGAACCACATATATCAACGACACGACCAAAAGCCAGACTATATCAACAAAGTGCCAATATAACCCTGTCACCTTCACCATTGTCTGGCGGTTCTTGCCGATTTTAGCGCCAGCCGCCAGAATCATACAAAATATCTGCATCAAAAGGCCGACGATGACGTGTGAACCGTGAAACCCCGTGATGGTGTAGAAAAACGTCCCATATTCATTCGTGCGGACGGTAAAGTTTTTCTCGGCTATCAACTCATGCCATTCGTAGGCCATGAACGCCATAAAGAGGGCGCCTAAAATCGTTGTCATTACCAGCCAGCCTTTGAATCCCCCCATGTCGCCATGAGCTAACTTCTCCTCGGCGTTATGTATGGTAAAACTCGACGAAAGGAGGAAAATTGTCATTAACACCGCAAGGCCGATAGGCGGCACGCCTTCGGGGGTGTTGGCCGGAGGCCATAGGTCTGTAAACAGCATGGCATACAAGTACCCGCCAAACAGCCCGCCAAACAGCGCAACCTCCGATACTATGAACACTATTATCGCTAGTTTGCTTAACCCCGCATCCTCCTTTTTGGCGTGTACCTCGTTAAGCCACCCGAAAAGCCCAACAATCAATACCACTACCGCCACCCCGGCAAGCACAAGCCCCACTGAGGACAAACCCCACGAGAACGCCGTCATAAACGATATAGGTATCAGAAACGCCCCTACCGCCGTTATCAACGGCCATACGCTTAGCTCTACCTGGTGGTGTACCGCTTTTGTTCCACCGTGCATGACATTTTCCATTTCTTAGCCCCTCCTGATTGTTATTATTGCACTCCTGATGGAGTTTTGCCTGTGACACTGTTTTCATATTTTTTTGCCAGTGTTGCGAAGTCAATTTGTTTTAACCGCTGTTGCACCATCTGTTTTATCTCAAGCCAGATGGGAAATGTTGGACAATCCTGCATCAACTCACACCTGCCCTCTTCCGTTGTACACTTGTTTATCACTATTTTCCCGCTTATGGCCTCAACCACATCAAGTACGGTTATGTCGCATGGGGCTTTTGTCAGGACAAACCCGCCTTTTGCCCCTCTGATTGACTCTACAATACCGCCCTTTGTCAGTTTTTGCAGTATCTTTGCCAGAAAACTCGCCGGTATGAGCTTCTCTTTAGCTATCTCACTAATGACAAAGGTTTTTTCCGGATTTCCCGACATAAACAATATACACCTCACCGCATAGTCCGTATCTCTGTTAATTACCAAAGTCCACCCCCGAAATCATAGCTGTTAATGTTACCCCCTCATAGCTTCAAATGTACCCAATTGCCACGATGGATTAAGATATATTAAGAGGACTTGTGTTGTCAAGTATTTTTTTGTGGTTACCATAGACTTGACTTTTGCTAAAAAACATTTATATATTACATACGTGAGGGTGTGCGTTAAAACGAGGCTGTGTTTGTACGTATGTGTACATATGGAGGGGCAGAGATGGTAACGCCGCGGCATAATATGAGAACACTTCAGATGTCAAAATATAATGTGTGTTGTTCGGCCCTGCGCGTGTTGCTGTTGTGTGGTGTAATGGTGTCGGTTGTGATATTCATAGCGGCGGATGCGTTTGGCTACACAGACCTTTGCGGCTATACATGGACACAGCACAAGAATATCGGACTGGGATCGAATAACTATGGACAGGGATATTGGTGGAGGGTAGCTGCGTCAGATAATGGGACTAGCCTCGCCGCGATAGAATATGGGGGATATATTTATACGTCAGGCGACGGTGGTGACAATTGGACAAAACAGACAACCGCCGGACAGAGGCCCTGGTACTCAATTACGTCGTCTGCTGATGGAAGCCGCCTTGCCGCCGTTGACAGTGATGGTTCTTATTCAGGACATGTTTGGACTTCGAATGATTATGGCGTTTCATGGACCAAGGATAATATCACTCAGGCCAGCATAGTGCCCCACAGTTTTAACTGGGTGGCTATAGCCTCGTCAGCCAGTGGGGCAGCCCTGCATGCCCTGGATTACGATGGCAATGTTTTTAACGGCGTATCGGCAGACGGTGGCAACTGGACCTGGACTGAAACCGACAATACCACATTCATTTGTACCTCGACGATACCCCGCTGCCAATTTTACTCAATAGCGGTGTCACGCAATGGAAGCATCGTAGTTATCGGCACTACAAACGAATTTCTTTATGAATCGTCTGACGGCGGTACGACATGGGTAAGAGATGTTGAAACTACCGATGAGGCGAAGCGATACTGGTGGGGCCTGGCGAGGCCTTTGATTTTGAACAATGCCGTTGCGGTATTCGGTGTGGATGGCGTTGGGGGGAATGTTGTACCTGAGGACGATGAAACACACATAGCTAACATGGGCAGCACAAACCTGACATCTATCTCATGGTCTGATTATCTTGATGAGAATGCCGGTGCTCAATTATATTTCACCGTTACCGATTTTGGTTTTGGCGGCTCTGGCGGGTATATTTATACGACGCCTACATACAACACGACCAATGGTTTCGGCATATGGTCAAAGGAAACCAACTTGTTTGACAAGGACAACACAACCAAAAACGTCAGCAAACAACAGTGGTCTTCAATTGTGGCAGGGACACAAAATGATGAGATCAGGCTTGCCGCCACTACTTTTGGGGGATATATCTATACCCGCACACAAAACCATCCATCTTATCCTGTTGTCATTGACAATGGTACCGGCACCGGCAGAGGGACAGTGTACTCCTCATCCGGCCCTATAGTCTGGGGTCCGCCGTCTTCAACCAGCACCAATGTCGGCACTGCTATCTATAATTGCCCCAACTACATAACTCTGACGGCTATCCCAAACACTGTCGGCAACGACGAGTTTGATGGCTGGGTAGGGTGTGATAACACAACAAGCGGTGCGAAATGCACCCTGATGATGACGTCGGTTAAGAATATTGCCGCCGTATTTGGCAATGCCAGGACAGACCATGTAATGACTGTGGCCGTAACGACTGACAACGGCACGGTAACGAGCAGCCCCACTGGAATCAACTGCAGCGGGGCGGGAAGTTCCTGCAATTCCAATTTCCCCGATAATTATACGGTAACACTTACGGCAACACCGGACACGGGTTATTATGCGAGTTGGACAGGGTGTGATAACGCAACCGGTTACCAATGTTTTGTTACAATGTTATCAAACAAATCCGTATCGGTGGCGTTTGCGGCTGCTGCCTTTTCTTATTCCCTTAGTGTCAGCGAAACTGGAACTGGCACAGGGACAATTACAAGTTCTCCATCGGGGATAAGCTGCGGTGCCAACTGCTCTTTCACCTATACCTCCGGCACGTCTGTAACGCTTACGGCAACGCCTGACTCCGGCAGTAGTTTTTTAAGCTGGACAGGGTGTGATTCTACAAACGGCTCTCAGTGTACGGTTGTGGTGTCGGCGAATAGATCCGTATCAGCGGCATTTTTGGCGGGGCAGTTGTCTTATACATTGTCTGTGGCAAAGACCGGAGTGGGTACAGGGACAGTTGCGAGTTCCCCGTCGGGGATAAGCTGCGGTTCTGTTTGTTATAGCTCTTTTGCCGTCGGCACATCCGTAATTCTCTCGGCAGTGCCTGACGCCGGGTTTAGTTTATCAGGCTGGACGGGGTGTGATAGCACAAGCAGTTCACTATGCACTGTTGCAATATCATCGAATAAAACCGTGGCGGCGGCATTTTCGCAATCAGCCGAGTTTGGCACTGCCTCGTCAGGCCTCAGCTCTGTATACAGTCAATACGCTACTTTGTTTGGCGCTAAATCAGGTAGTGTAACGGTAGGGACATCGGCGGGCGGGACGTACTATATCCAATGGTTTACCAATGGTACGGCCATAATAGCGTGGTCTGATGGGTATATATATTACTACCCCGGCAGCGGTTCGTCAATGTCTATGGGAATTACATGGAAAACAACGAGTGACTCTGCCCTGGCGGCCATGTGGATTAGCTCGTTTTATAATCAATACACGTCATTTTTTGGCACGGCCTCAGGTGGAGTGACGGCTGGTGCGTCAGTAGGCGGGACGTACTATATCCAATGGTATGCCAATGGTTCGGCAATAATAGCGTGGACTGATGGATACATGTATTTCTATTATGGCGGCAACTCGTACCCTTTTAATATGCCATGGAAAACCATCAGCACCGCTGATAAGGCAAGCGCGGGGATTAGTAAAGTATATAGCCCATATGCCTCTTATTTTGGCGCTGTATCCGGAGGCCTAGTCACCGTGTCATCATGGAACGGCACATACTACATCCAATGGTTTGCAAATGGAACTGCCCTCCTGGCGGGGGCGGATGGATATGTTTACGCCTTTGATGGAACAAATTGGTACAGCTCAGGGGTTACGTGGCAGACAACCACCCCCTATGATAAGGCAAGCTCGAAGATAAATTCCCTTTATACCTTGTCCAGCGGATATTTTGGCATGAAATACGGCATCATAACCGGCGGAGCAATGCCAATCGGGACATACTATATGCAGTGGTTTATGAATGGTACGGCAATAATAGCGTGGACTGATGGGAATATGTACTATATTGACAGCACCGGAATCTGGCACTCTTTTGGGACGACATGGAAATAGGCTGCGGTAAATTTGTTCTCCATCATAAGTAAGCGGTAGTTGCTTAGATTGTTGTCATCATTGTCCCTTTCCGTATTGTCCCTTTCCGTCATTCCGGCTTGTCCGGAATCGTCCCTTAAATGGTTGTTTCATGATGATTATGATTTTGCCTATTCTGAGGTATAAGGACAGATTCCGGACAAGCCGGAATGACAAAATGAGGCCGGAATGACGGACTAAGAAAAGGACAGTCCATAAATCGTTGCAACTTCCAATGAGAACTTGTTTTATCCGTCAGAACAAATTTATCGTGTGGAAATAGGCTGCGGCCTTTTAATCTGTGGGTAGTATCTGCTCGAAAAAAATATCGTCCCTGATCCCCTTGCACAGCAAAAACGCGACCACCTCGGTGGGTTTAAAAAACAGCCTCAACTGCCAGAGTTTCCTCTCCGTGGGGGTAAATGTCTCGTCGGGCTGGTCTTCTATGATTGCGCTGATTCTTTTAATCGTGTCGTCGTCGTATGTTTTTACGAGTTTGAGTCTTTCCATGATCACGCCTGAGTCGTGAATATTGAGGAGAAACTTTCTCACGATGCCCTTAAGTGATTTGAGGAAAGCTGAGGACGAGGTGGCCCGCAAAAAGGCGGGTATGTTAAGGAGATACGAGCTGATTTCCCTGACATTGGGGAGATTGCCGAGATACTTAAGCTGAATATTATACTTTGTGCTGCAGTGGCTGATGAGTGTGCCTACGAGATTGTTGGACTCCTCGGCACCGATTCTGTTGAGGACGAGGCATGGCCTGAACTCCGCGCTGATCTCGTTTACCAGTGGGTAGGCCGAAGGGTCTATTTGCATGACCTGCTCGATAAAGGCGTTGAGCATAAGGGCGTCGCTGTATGCGGCGTCTTTGGCCATTGATTGCAGTGCTGTGGCAAGCTGTGGGTGATTTTTGAATACCCCGTGGAGTTTCCGAAACAGAGCACCCTTGATAAACCTGTATGCGTTCATTATAGCGGCCGGCTCTGCCACAGTAACGATAAAGCCGATATCTGCTGATATAAAAAAGTCCAGCGTATTTAGTTCCATACCCGCCCCAAGGTCAATTACGATGAAGTCGGCGTCTAGGGCCTTTATATGCCTAAGCAGTTTCATTTTCAGAGATGACCCGGGACTTGACATCGAGGGTAAATAATGGGCGCCGCTGATTAATTTCAAATCCGGCACCCTCGTGGCAATGAGCACCTCGTCAAGTGTCCTGGCCTTTTTTTGAAAAAAATCGGAAAGCGTCGGTGTACTTCCGAGTATCCCCATATATGTATGGAGATTAGCCCCGCCTAAATCCAAATCTACCAAAACGACCCTGTAACCCATCCCAACTAATGTCGTTGCGAGGGTGATGGAAAAAACACTCTTTCCAACGCCGCCCTTACCTCCGGCAACGGCAAGGAGATGCCCTGCTTTTCTTTGAATTACCATTGTCGCATTTCAAGGCAAGTGGGCATATCTAACCGATAGTATCTACAGAGGCAAATTTTGGCTCGTGCATAGGAATCAAAATATCTGCCATATCCCTGACCTTAAGCATAATGTCATAGGCCGTATAAGGATTTACGACGGTACCAGAGGGTATGACCTCAAGCCCCATGCCTCGTGCGGGAGGTGGAGGGTTGAAGTTTTCCATAATACAGCAAAACCCCGTGATAATCGCCTTACCGTCTTTGGTGTCTATCATAACGCTCATACCGCCTTCCGTATGCACGGGCGTGTGAAACATCGTAATCCCCGGCACAACTTCGATATCCTTGTCTGTCGTTACTATTTGTCCATTTTCCTGCACACCTGAAATGAAATCCTCCATGTAACGGTAATCAAGGGGGTGCGGGTCGAAAATTGTCTGAATTTCTTTTTCGTGGACATATATGCGGGCGTTAACGCATTTGTCGTCGTTTTCGCAGTGGTCGTTATGCAGATGTGTGTTAATGACGATATCAATCTCTTGCGGTGAGGTATTCCAGCGTGCCAGTCCATCCTCTAACGACGGGTAAATCCTGCCGCCGATGGCCTCTTCCCGAGCCTCCGAACGTGCCGGGCTGAGTTCTCCCGTATCAACTAATATCTTGTGCCCGGCACCCTCTATGTACCAACTGTATATGGGTATAGTATATTTCTGCCCATAACCGAATTGATACGTCATAAAGGACTTATCGAAAAACTTCGTGCCCACTACTATGGGATGGATTTTATATAGACTCACAGACGAACCTCCTTTTAAATTGCCGCCTCACGCAGGTGGCAGAGAACTACCCCCTGAATATTAACACAAATTATACGAAAAAAAAAGTGGCCCGCAGGCATCGGGAAAAGGCCAAACTCATCACTCTGGTACCGACACTACACACCCCTTACATCCTGGCCAAAGATATATCTATGCAGTTGAATGTTCAGCCTTACTGAGAGTTTATCATCAAGAATCCACTTTGAGAGGAGTTTTGGGTCAATGGATGACGGGGGCAGCGTCATGGGCGACATAAGGACAGTGCATATCTTGTCTATCTCATATTGGCGCATTATCCGCACCGCCCATGTGTAGTCATCCCGCGAGCCTATGACGAATTTCACCTCATCCTGCCGGGTTAACCTTGCTATATTTGTGAAATCGTTATTGTCTGACATACCGCTTGAGGGCGTCTTTATGTCCATTATGACGGTAACGAGGGGGATGGATTTAAGACAGCTAATGTCTATTGAGCCATTTGTCTCAATGACAACGGCGATGCCCATGCCGCAGAGCGTCTCGGCGAGGGCGGGGGTTTCTTTTTGCAGGAGGGGTTCGCCGCCGGTGATTTCAGCAAGACGTATGCCGGTTGCGGCGACTTTCGCGGCGATTTCACTCACCGTTAAGACGTCTCCTTCGTAGTAGGCGTATTTGGTGTCGCAGTAGCCGCATCGCAGGTTGCAGCCCGTCAGTCTGACAAATGTACATGGCCACCCTGCGTATGAAGACTCCCCCTGAATACTCGTAAATATTTCACATACCTTCAACGTATTATCCTTTTCCATTGACATCACCCCGCGGTTGTGGTATAGTAGAGGTAGTAGCGTTGCTCTTGCCTGTGCGCAAAGCGTTAGTGCCCTGAGCTTCACTGGCATTAGCGTATGGAAGTGGGTTAAACTGCTCAGGTTTAACGATGGGTGATGCGCCCCTATCCAAGAGTAGCGTTCTATCATTGGCATAGTCCTTTCTGAATATACCACCAGAAGTAACGCCATAAAAATCACCGCTTTCATCTGGGATTAGCTGAATAACAGCTATCTTGTTTTTCCCGTTTTTCTTGATGAGCATTAATCTGCTACCATCACCCATTCTTATTTCACTAAAATTGTTGGCTACATCCTGTATGAAATCCGCGGTACCTTTATATCCTGCCTTCTTGATAACTTCAAGGCGATTGTTGCCATCTGCTGTATCAATGTGTTGTTTGCCATAACCGGCTGTTCCTTCTTGTAATCTGACCGGCGCGGACTGCCTGCCAATAGCCTGTCCAATTTCAGGTGTAATATGTCCAAAGTCATACGTCCCATCGCTGGCTTTAACGAAGTCCGTCTCTTTCGGCTGTGCTGCCGCAGAGGCCAGCGGTTCTTTTTCACGTATCAGCTTGTGTATTTCCTCATAGCTCAAAACAATAGCCTTTAACTGCACCCTCTGCCTGATATGGGTATTAATCGTTTAAAAGGAAACTAATCGCCGGGCCGATGTTGTTGATGAGGTCTGAGGCCACTGTGGAATGGAGGCCGGTTTTAGTTGCCGCGATTTCACCCGTCAGGCCGTGCATGTAAACGCCCAGTATAGTTGCGTAGAGGGGCGGGAGGCCCTGCCCTATCATGGAGGCTATCATGCCGGTCAGTACATCGCCCGCCCCCGCGGTAGCCATTGAAGGGCTTCCCGTTGGATTGATAAATGTATTTCCCTCAGGGTCTGCCGTTACTGTGGGCACCCCCTTGAGTACGACATATGCCGTGGATTCAGCGGCAAACGACGAGGCTGTCTCTATTCTGTCCCTTTCTATCGCCACGCATTTGGTTGTCATATTTGACTTTACATCGCTTAAAATCCGTGCCATTTCTACCGTATGCGGCGTTATTATCACCGGAGAGGCCGAGGTGTTCAGGGCGCTTATTCTCTCCTGATATTTCATTAGCGCGAGGGAATTAATCCCGTCGGCGTCAAGGACTACCGGCACGGGGGAGTTGGCTATTACCTCCTTTACTATCTCTACGGTATCGCTATCCACACCCATGCCCGGGCCAAGGGCTATGACATCGCAGCGTTTCTCCGCAAAATCAAGTATATCGTTGATTGACTTTTTGGAGAAGTTCCCCTTTCCCTTGTCCTGCAGGGCAAGGGTCATCTCTTCGGTTACTCTGGCCTGGCAAGAATCCATCAAAGATGCCGGAACTCCTATAGTAACAAGCCCCGAACCTGACCTCATTGATGCCCTGGCCGCCAATAACGCTGCCCCGGTCCTGCCGCTGCTGCCCCCGACAACCAGTACGTGGCCAAAATTTCCCTTGTAGGCATAGGGCGGCCTTGTCGGTATCAGCATTGACATGAATGCCTTTTCCATGAGGTCACAGCGTATCGTATCCGAGCTCAGGAACTGATATGGAAACCCTATGTTCTCCACAAACAATTCGCCCGTGTGGTCTTTCCCCGGGTAAAGCAGGTGTCCCCTCTTTGGCAGCCCGAAAGTCACAGTGGCATTAGCCCTTACCGCCTTGCCGAGAACCTCACCAGTGTCGGACGATATACCGCTGGGTATATCTACGGAAACCACTGCCCTGTCCCTTGAGTTTACTGTCTCTATCGTCTTTGCGATTGAGTCTTTTACCGGTTTATTCAGGCCAGTTCCGAACAGGGCGTCTACAATAAGTGAATCCCTGAGGTCGGCCTCTTTAATATTGCTTTTAAAGACAACTTCAATCCCCAATTTCTCGGCTATCTTATACTGAAAACGGCAGTTGTCGTTCAGCCCTTCCATGTGGGAGGCAATGAAAATTCGTACATTGAAGCCGTTATTAAATAACTCGCGGGCTGCTACTATACCGTCTCCACCGTTGTTGCCCGGACCGCACAACACACATACATCACGGGGGGGGAACTTTTCCAAAATATGGGCAGCCGTAACAACCCCGGCACGCTCCATTAGTACCATCGCAGGGATTCCAATGTCTTCGATAGTCTTTGCGTCTATTTGTCTCATCTGTGCGCCAGTCACTACTTTCATGAACTGCCTGCCCTCCTCATTTTTCCAACACTACCACAGCTACGCTGTATCGTTTTTGGTGGCTGATGCTCAGGTGGCTGCCATTTATCGCATTATCAGCCGTGAACTCCATTGCGGAGTTGTGGAGC
>JADFXF010000002.1:40572-53921 GCA_015233685.1 Nitrospirota bacterium
TTGCGGCAAATCTTCCCGATAGGGAATCAACGGGGTCGCTCTTTGTAAAGCAATACTCAAGTTCGCCATCCGTATAGACCCGCCCGAGGAAATTTCGTCCCCAGCGCTGGTGTGCCGCCTTTATCCTCTCATTTTCGACTATGTCTACCCCTATGCCAAATATCATGTGTGTCTTGCCTGTATTATTAGTTTTTTCATTTGTCTTACAGCCTGCTCCATACCAACAAGTACAGCACGGGACACTATGCCATGTCCTATGTAGAGGCCGCTTATGGCCTTAATACCAGCGATTGCCTGCACATTGTGGTAGTTAAGCCCGTGGCCCGCGTTTACTGTAAACCCTGACCGCACCGCTTGTTGGACTGCCGCCAATATTTTTTCGAGTTCTTGTTTTATTATCAAAGGGGTTTGGGCGTTTGCATATGTCCCTGTGTGGATTTCCACCCGGTCGGCCCCGGTGGACAGAGAATCTTCTATGTCCACCGGTGACGGATTGACAAACAGGCTTACCTCAATACCAGCCCCGTGAAGCCGCTCTACGGCATACGTAAGACGCTCCCTTTGAGTCAA
The DNA here is from genome assembly GCA_015233685.1 of Nitrospirota bacterium. GTDB lineage: Bacteria > Nitrospirota > Thermodesulfovibrionia > Thermodesulfovibrionales > Magnetobacteriaceae > Magnetominusculus > Magnetominusculus dajiuhuensis. Next base: position 41,143 of record JADFXF010000002.1, read on the forward strand.
TATGTCAAGTCCGCCCTCGGTGGTAAGTTCCTGTCTTTTTTCCGGGACAAGCGTCACCATCGCGGGTTTTACTTCAATTGCCTTTTCAATCATCTCGTCCGTTGCCGCCATCTCAAGGTTCAGCGGGACAGCCAGTATGCGGCGCACCACATCAACATCCCTGTCATTTATGTGCCTTCTGTCTTCCCTCAGGTGGACTGTTATCCCATCTGCCCCGCCGAGGACGGCAACAACCGCGGCCGCGGCCGGGTCAGGTTCGCTGCCAAGCCTCACCTGCCTGAGTGTTGCCACATGGTCAATATTAACGCTTAAAATCATCCAGCCTCCAATTGATAAACCTACCGGGTGCCGACAACACACCAGTACATATATTAAAATATTGTTTATGAGAAATGAAACACATAAACAACCCCGCTCGGGTCTGCATCAAGAAATGGGGTTTTATACAACGAGGTTTTAGCACGTCATTCCGGCTTGTCCGGAATCTGCCCTGAATAACTGTGTTTTATGAGGATATTCGTATATTTGGAGACATAGGCGCATGATTCCGGACAAGCCGGAATGACGGACGTCTGGGGCATTCATTGGGTTGGTGGGCATTGTAAACACATATCTACAACACAAGCCCATAATACAAGGTTCTACAGCTTAACCCTGTTTCTTGACGCAGACCCACCCCGTTCTACTGGCTTGACTTGCCAAGCACAGTTATAAACTCCTTTAATATGTCGGCGTCGTATAAACTGTTTTGGTCGCGCAGGTAAGCAAGTGCCTCATACGGAGATATTGCCTTAAATCCTGGCCTTGATGTCGTCAGCGTATCATAGGTATTCGTGATGGAGATAATCTTGCCCGACACATGGAGCTTATCACCTTTTATGCCCATAGGGTAGCCCGTTCCAATGAGATTCTCATGGTGTTCTATCAGCGGGGGCATCGCTTCAGGCGGAATTCCCTTGTAGAGGTTGACTATATCAAGACCCTCAAAGATATGTCCTCTGAGTAACTCTGCCTCGAACTCTGTAAGGTATTGCACCGGTTTATACAGAACCTCAGGCGGTAATGTACTCATCCCGATGTCATGCAAAAGGCTGCCTAAGCCGATGGCAAATAGTTCAGCCCTCGATTGTATTCCCATTGCCAGGGCAGTGGCTACGCAAAATACGGAAACATTCACCGAGTGGGTATAGACATAGTAGTCGTGCTTGTTTACCGTAAACAGATTGGTTATTAAACCCTTTGTATCTACTATTGATGAGATAATGGTTTCTACCGTATCCTTACACGCCTCCACCTTCTCATGGTTTCCGGGGTCATTGAACAGGTCACGGACGAGTAACCTGGCGGTTTCCTTTATAATCATATTTTTACTACCGTGGCCGTGGGCAACGCCGGAGTCCTTTGCTATTTTTGCGAGATAATCCCTGTATCTTTGTATTTCAGACCGGTCTATCATCAGCTCACAGGGGGAAGCCAACAGCTCTTTGGTGATTACAAGCTCGCCCTTGCTATTGCGCGCAACAGACAAGGGGACGATATCCATGTCTGTCTTTGTAAAAAGGTCAAAACCAACCGCCGTTGCCTCTATCAGACATAGTTTGTCTATCAGGATGAGGTCGTTTATTGCCCTGACATAATTCGTGAATACACTATCGTCCGGTGCGACATCCTTTGCAGGCAAGCAGGGGACTTTGTTCACGTCTGCCTGAGGGGGAGCTTGCTGCTCATCAGACAAATCGTCTAATCCCTTGTCAGTATCTATGTACACATGATCTATGCCGGATTCAAGTATTTTGTCTAACTGATTCTGTGACTTTATCCCGAAATGATGTCTGAGAAACGGTGTCTTAAACCATGACGTATCAAACCCGTCTACGTACATTCCTATGCGTATTGTATTTGTTGGGATTCTCTTTCTCATCAGCCATCATCAGCATTTACGGCTCAAGCTCACCGTAACGCGCCCATAGTGTAACATACTTTTGCTGTTGTTGGCATTACACTATTGACAAGACAATCCTTTCTTATGATAGAATCTCAAAGATTGAGGCCATAGTTATAGGAGGGGTGGAAAATTGGAAGATATCTCAACGCTTAAGGGCCTGATCGGTGGCTTTAGACAGAGCCGGATTCTCTTTACCGCAAATAATCTGCGCGTGTTTGACTTTCTTAATAAACCTAAATCAGCAAAGGTTATATCCGCAAAACTTGGCGCTGACGTAAGGGCAATGTCTATTTTGTTAGACGCGCTTGTATCAATGGGGCTTATTAAAAAGAACGGCTCATTATATGAAAACCTTCCCATCAGCTCCGAATACCTGCAATCCGGCCGTCCTGAGTATCAGGGGGACATAATAAGCCACTACGACACGCTGTGGAATAATTGGTCAGGCCTTGACAATGTCGTCAAAACCGGCTCTCCAAACCGTGCAGCCGCCAACCATGAGAGTTTCATCAGAGGAATGCACAATTTATCAGTTATGAAAGCGAAAAGCGTTATAGACTTTATTGACTTATCAGGTATGAAAACCGCGATAGACATTGGCGGCGGCCCCGGCACGTATACAATTGAGCTTGCGGGGCGCGGCATTGACGTCACACTCTTTGACAGGCCTGACACTATTGCCATCGCTAAGGAATACGCCGGGCATCTCGCAAATGTCAAATTTATGGAGGGCGATTTTTTAGTTGATCCCATAGGAAAGGGTTATTCCCTGGCCTTTATAAGCCAGGTGTTTCATTCTTATACCCCAGGCGAGAATCTCAGGCTGATAAAAAAGGTCAAAAAGAGCCTGAACAAAGGGGGTAAAATCGTGATTCAGGAATTCTTCATTGAGGACAACATGTCCGAACCGCTTGAAGGTGCCCTGTTTGCCGTTAATATGCTTGTGCATACAGAAGGCGGGCGATGCTATAGCGTAAAGGAGATGCAGTCGTGGCTTAACAAGTCCGGCTTTACTGAGGTTGCCATAAGCCGGCTTAACGAGGCAGTTATCATAAGCGCAGAAACTTAAAGACGCAGGGGGGTAACCCCCCCGCACCCGTAATCTCGCCCACCCCATAGTTTCTGAAATCCTGGCCTCTGATAAATACAATAAGCCGTGTGGCCGCAAGATTATATCTCCTTATATTCTACCTCGGCAATTATCTTATCCTGTGTTCCTGCGCTGCCACAAACGCCCGTAACACGGCGTTAATACGGGTTTGATAGCCTCTCCCATCATGTTTGAACCATTTCAAGACATCAGGGTCTAAGCGCAACGTTACTATTTCTTTGGTTTTAGGCATGACAATCTGAGCTTTATCAAACCACCTGGAATCGGGAATAAACGTGTCGGGGTCACTGACAACAGCATGTTCGATTTCTGTATCAGTCATTGCCGCAACCCGTGCCCAATCTGTCTTGTCATCAATCGGTTGCGCTTTTTTTAATGCGTGCGTAGTATGCTTTTTGCTCATGGGTTCCTGCCTTCCTTGCGCTTATTATCCGGCGGTTGTCCCCGCGCCGTGTGTAAACCACAAAAATCAAAACGCCGTTGACTTCGCCATAGGCACCTATACGCTCTTCGCCGTAATCGCGGCGGGTATCAGTCATCTCTATAGTCTGTCCGTCAAAAATGAACTTCGCCGCCTTGAAGTCTATTCCATGCTTCGCAAGGTTTACGGCTCGTTTTTGTTCATCCCATTCAAACGACATAATTATAATTACATAATGTAATTACTACTGTCAATACTTTTTTTGTACCGCTGGTTGAACTTTATCGGCCTTCTTCCTGAAGACAAGCAACTCCTCCATGTCTTTTGACGCAAAGGACTCGTGCATGTCCGGTTCGGGGATGCTTCCACTCTTGCCCGAGGCGTGAACCTTCAGAGATATTGGGATATAATTGTCGGCAATTTCTTTAGGTGGATATATTGGGGGGGCCTTTTTGGCCTGTACCGCGACACTCTCTGTAAATATCCAGTCGGGAAGTTCTTTCAGGTTTCCTATCAATTCATTTTTAGCGTTAATAACCCTCATCCCGTTATAAAATATTAGGGACATCCCTGAATCGGCAATATAAACAGATTGGCCATCGGCGCCTTCTTTCTTTAAAAATCTTACGACATCCCCTGTGCGGTCAGCGTACGGGGCGTACGTCTCACGTATAAGCGTCGGCAGGGACAGTCCTGGTTGATGTATTTTAAATGGTACGTTTGACGGGTCGAGTAATTTTATAGGATAAAGTGGATAGTAAGCCGCATAGTTGGTAAGACATAAAATGAGGACAAGGATATATCGAATTGCCTTACCGCCGATGTATCTTTTTAATATGACCGACTGTAAGACATAAACTGCCGGAAGCAATGGCAGGAGATAACGCAGATATACACCGGGCGCAACAGAAACACTGGCCGCCACAGAGGGAATCAATATCCATAAAAACATCTCTATATCATCGGCGGGCTGCCTCTGACGGTCTTCGTTTGGGGATGTAATAAGAATATATATAGGCGGCACTATGAAAATTACAAGGGCAACTATGTGAAAATTCATCTCCCACAGATAATAGACAACTTTCTCGGCGATATTTTCCCTGCCAACATATCCGGCCTGCCGCCACGGCCTTGCATAGACTATCCACGGTAGGGCTGTCAGGGTAAAAAAGATAAATATGGCAGAGGCAGAGCGCCAGAGCCTGTCATATCTTTTGTAACTAATCACGGCAAGCACAACAAACGCCGCCACACTTCCGGCAACAACTATATAATTGCCATAAAACTGAATCGTAAGGGCCGCCGCCGCAAGCGCAATCCCTGCCACCCGCCTTCCCTTTAACAACATGTAAACGCCCCAAATAAACACAATCTCCGCAAATATTACCAGCGAGTAATAACGGCACTGCCTCACATGCAGGACAAAGACCTCCGAGGTTGACAGCAACAACATAGACATAACGGAAATCTCGTGGCTGCCATATATTCGATAGACGACAAACGCTATAAGCGCCACAGACAAAAATCCTGCTATGGCAAAAGGCAGGCGCGCCGTGGTCGTTGACTGTCCGAATAATTTGAAAGACGCCGCGGTCAGATATTCAGAGAGCCACGGCGACCATGTCCAGTTGCCGTTGTTATCCGTGTCAATGTTATCTCCCATATAGGTAATAGTGTTTACGCCGTCAGAGACCTTGGGCAGACCAAACTTCTCAATGTTAACGGCAAGCAGCGCGGTTTCCGCCTCGTCGCCCCACATGAGTCTGTCGCCGAGGTGATAAAATATCAGGAAAAAGGCCAGCAATAAAATGAACACATACGCCGCCGCTGCCCTGCAATCAACCCTTGACATACTATCGCGCCATGCCCTTTCTTTTATACACGGTCATTTGGACAATCTCCTTATTGGTAAGGTATTCGTGTGTGTCCGGTTCGGGAACACCTCCCCTTCTGTTTGAGTTGTGGACGGGTATCGAAACGGCGTCGTAGTATTTGTAAATAACCTCAGAGGGGGCTATTGCAGTCTTGCCGGAGATGCCCGACGCGCTTACAGGAAACACCCAATCAGGCAATTTGTCCGCGGGAAAACTATTGACTAACCGCGCGTCAATGATATTCATATCCGTATAAAAAATAAGCGGAAACTCAGGGTCAAAAACGAAAACAGACTGATCAGGCCTGGCCTCCTTTTTTAGGAATTTTACAACATCCTCAAGGCGATTGGTATAGGGTGTTGTAATCTCTGAAATCAAATCCACGATAGTCAGCCTTGCATGGTGTCCGCCTGTAAACGGGTAGGCCGAATAAACCGGGATAAAATTGGAAGCCACCAGCACTATCATTAAGGCAGCCCGTAGGAGGGCGGGGTTGACGTATCTCATCAATAGCCCCGCTTCGATAATCGCAAATACGGGAAATAACGGGGTTATGTAGCGAAGGTTCTGCCCCGGCCCAAACGACACGACAAAGACGTGTATGGGTACGAAGAGCCAAAGCAATTTTTCCATATCCGCCTCGATGGATGTTTCAGAGGAAGCGACAGGGACGCCTCTGCTATGGTGGTAAATGTGATACACAATTGGCAATATTAACAAGGTAAATGGAAAAATATGAAAGTGTATCTCCTTAGAATAAACCAAAAGCCCCTGTATGAAATTCCCGCCCGCCGCGTAACCACCCTGGTGCCAGGGCCTCGCGTATAAAAGCCACGGCAGGCAGGCCGATACAAACAGTAGCGCCCCAACGCTGAGGCGGTAAAAGAGCCTATGATAGCGTCTGCGTATGACAACAGCCCAAATCCCTATGGCGATTACGTTGCCGGGGGCCACGACATAGTTGCAGTAAAACTGCAGCGACAGTGCCGCGGCGGCGTGCCAGACACCGTGCATATTATCCTTTTTTAAAATAAGATAAAGCCCGTAAATAAGCCATATCTGGCCGAAAATAATCAGCGAATAGTAGCGTCCCTGTCTGGCGTGGAGGATAAAGAGTTCTGTTGCGGCAAATATAATGGCCGAAAGCACCGCCTTTTCATAATCGCCGGAGATACGAAAGGCCACAAACATAAGGGCAACAACGGACATGAACCCGAAGGCGGCAAAAGGAAGCCGTGCCGCGGTGGTTGATTTACCCATTAGAGACAATGACGCCGCGGCGAGGTATTCGCCAAGCCACGGCCTCCATGTCCAGATATGGCTTGTATTGGAGTCAACAGACTGGCCGTACAGCGTTATCGTGTTCTTGCCGTCTGTGTTTACCGGCAGGCCATATTTTGTAATGTTCAGCGCAAGCAGGGCAGTCTCGGCCTCATCCCCCCACAACGGCCTGCCGCCGAGGTTGTAAAAGAGCATAAACGCGGTAAATACGAATATAACCAAACAAACGGCCACGCGATATATATGTTTAAGGTCTTCGGGGGAACTCATTTCGTGCCTGAATTTCTTCTATATATGACAAATTTTTCTTTCTCTTTTGCGGTGAAGTATTCATACTTATCAGGGTCGGGGATGCTGCCTGCCCTTTTAGATTTGTGGACTTCTATTTCTATCGGCGTGAAGTCTTTTGACAAATAATCGGGGATATTGTCAGGTTTCATATCAAACACACATGACGGGCCAATCGGGAAAAACCAGTCCGGTGGCGGCATATCCCTGCCGGAGATAAACCTGCCGTCAATTATCCTCATATCTGTGTAAAATATCAGGGGAAATTCGGAATCGAAGACCAGAATGGAGTCACCGGGGGTGGCCTCTTTTTTGAGAAACGCGGCAACATCGTCCAGTCTGCCCTCATATGGCGTGGCGATAGAGCGCATTAAGTTGATTATTGGGAAGGCCGGTTTGTGGCCATACCGAAAAAAATACAGCCCCAAAATGGATAAAATATTGGTGAGACACAAAAGCCCAACGAGTGTATATCGCAAAAGGCCGCCTTTGACATATCTCACAAGCAGCGCGGCCTGAAGGATACAAAACACAGGGATAAGAGGTACGAAATATCGCACAAACAACCCCGGCATAATCGAAATTATGGCAAGCTGAAGGGGTATTACAATCCATAAGAAAAGCTCCACATCTTTTTGAACGGGCTGAATCGGCGTTTTTTCAATGGAGATATTTTGACCGTCTCCTGAGAATCGCCTGAAAATAAAGTATGCGGCAGGGATTAATAATAGCGCGAAGGGAAACATGTGAAAATTTATCTCCACCGCATAGTAATGGAGCTTGGGAATATAGAGCCTGTTGTTGAGCTGCCCTGCCTGGCTCCACGGCCTGGCGTATAGTATCCACGGCGCGGCCATCAACGCAAACGCGGCAAACCCGCTGATAATGTACCGCCAAAGGCGTTGGCGGCGTTCTTGTACGAGGATTGCGGTAAATACAATGGCTATGATATTTCCTATGACAATAATGTAGTTACAATAAAATGCGGCGGCAAGGGCCATTGCCATATGAAATGCGCCGCTTCTGCCATGTCCCCTGATAATCCGGTATAGTCCCAGTATGAGCCAAATCTCCGCAAAAATTACGACTGAATAGTACCTGCACTGCCGGGCGTGAAGAATAAACAGCTCAGACGTAATAAGGCACAGCACGGCTATTATGGTTGTCCCGTGGGTTTCATATATTTTATACACTAAACGGGCGAGCAATATGGCAGATAGCAACCCAAAAAAAGCGAAGGGCAGGCGTGCCGCCGCCGTTGATTTACCCAGCAGGGAAAACGACGCGGCCGTCAGGTACTCATCAAGCCAGGGCCGCCACGTCCAGACGTTGTTGTCATTGGAGTCAACCGCCTTTCCGTACAAGGTAATAGTATTTTTGCCGTCTGTGCTTATCGGCAGCCCATACTTCATAACATTTGCTGCAAGGACGGCAGTCTCGGCCTCATCCCCCCAGAGAGGTCTGCCGCCGAGATTGTAAAACATCGCCATAGCGGTAACGACAGTGAGGACAATATAAACGGCCACAACGCCGTGTCTTAGCGGTGTGGTCAAGTCTTGCTTCGCGGCTTCGGCGGCTTTCGCAAGGGCAGAATCAACCTGATTGCGCGCTCAAATAACAGGTAATCCATTGACCAGTTGATTAACACCATCAGGCGGTTGCGAAAGCCGATTAGATTTATCAGATGGACAATAAGCCAGAGCACCCATGCGAAAAATCCGGTAAATGATTTCTTGCCTATCTGCGCCACGGCCGTATTGCGCCCGATTGTGACCATTGCCCCTCTGTCCTTATATACAAAGGGACTTGCCGGTTTGCCATTGATTTTGCCGAGGATATTCTTTGCGGCCTGTACGCCCTGTTGAACCGCCACAGGGGCGGTCATAGGAAGCTGGCGCCTGTTGTCCTCCATTGAGGATAGGTCTCCGATGACATATATCTCCTGCCGTCCCTCGACCTCAAGCGTAGGCAGCACCATAAGAAGCCCGTTTCGCGTGGCTGAAAGTCCCCATGTCTCAGCAATTGGGTCAGCGCAAATGCCGGCAGTCCAGACGACGGTCTGCGTAGGCAGGATGTCTTTGTCTTTGAGATGAACGGTCAGAGGCGTGACTTTATCCACAAGTGTCTCAAGCATGACATTGACCTTCATACGGTATAATCTGTCAAGGGCGTAGTCGCGCAGCATCTTAGGAAACGAGAGCAAGACGCTGTTGGCCGCCTCTATGAGAATCACTTTTACGTAATCGAAGTCTATAGAGGGATAGTCTTTTTTCAGCGGGCCGTGGATTAGTTCGGCCAGCGCCCCTGCGAATTCCACACCCGTAGGGCCACCCCCAACAATTGTAAACGTGAGAAGCTGCTGTCTTTTGGCGTCGTCTATTTTTCTGGAGGCGTACTCGAAACAGCGCAAGATGTGATTCCTTAAGATTATGCCCTGCTCAAGACTCTTCAGTTGGAAGGAATATTCGGCGGCACCCGGTGTGCCGAAAAACTGAGTAGCGCTTCCGGTGGCAAGTATAAGATAATCGTACGATATGGCATAGTCAGTGCTGAGAAGGATTCGCTTGTCTAAGTCAATTTTTTTTATATCAGCAAGGACGAACCTGACATTGGTGTATTTTCGTAAAATACTCCTTATAGGGTATGCGATGTCCTCAGGCTCAAGTTCCGCCGCCGCCACCTGATATAGCAGCGGTAAAAAGGTGTGATAGTTATTCCTGTCTACAAGGACTACGTCAACGGGCTGATTGGCAAGGGTTTTGGCCGCCCAAAGCCCGCTAAACCCCCCTCCGGCTATCACAACGCGGGGTCTCACGCCTTTATTCTTTGTAACAGAGTCGCTCATTAAGGTATTATATCAGTTAGTGTTTTAATTTTCCACCACCGTATGATATACTTACCGTGTGCAAATTTGTTGATAGATAAAATAGATAGAGGTCAACAAGAGAAATGACAAGGGTTGCTATATGAGAAGGGTGGCTATATGAGAAGAATAGCTGTGAAAGAGACCTACAAAGACGGGCAGGTGATAATCAAAGAGGGCGGCTATGGCGAGGGCACATATTTGGTGATCTCCGGCAAGGTTCGTATTACCAAAAAAGTAGGCAACGATAGTTTGAACATAGCGCTGTTGGAAAAAGACGATTTTTTTGGTGAGATGAGCTTTTTGGACAGGCAGCCACGCTCGGCCTCAGCAATTGCCGTAGGGGATGTGCAGCTTGGGCTGATAGACAAGGATTTTCTTGAAGAGGAAATTAACAAGACCTCGGAAGACTTTCGCCATATACTCTATACTTTGGCAGAGCGGCTGCGAAGGACGTCCTCTTTAGTAGTGAAACTGATTGCTGAAAATCACAACCTGAAACAACAGAAGTAACACGCCTTTTCCGGGCAATGAAGCGCACGTTTGAGGTGAGAGCGGGGTGAGGGCGCGGCCATTGAGGTGATTGCGGGCGGTGCTATTAAACAAAAAGGCGGGCGGTGCTATTAAAGTAATGTTGTGTGCTGACAGACCTCAAAGACGCTGCTCGCCAATACAGGGATGTAATCCACACAGTAAAGACATCGGGCGATAGCATGTTCGAAGGCTCAAAAATAAAGAAACTTATAGCGGAGCTTAATGAGGCCAAGACTGAAAGCGACCAGTCAAAGGCGGTAGAGGCCCTCGTAGTTTATGGCAGAAAGGCATATCCACGTATAATTGACGCCTTTCGTAACAGGCGTCTCCATCAGACAAGGGCCAAGGCGGTTCTCTTCAGGTTGTGCGATTTTCAGTACATGGTGGACATATTGCAGCTCATTGGCGAACCTAACGAGGAAATACGCAGAACGGCAAAGGAACTCATCCTGAAAAAATACGCGGACGCGGCTGCCCAGCCGCTGCTTGATTACCTGAGGAGCGCTGACAGCAATTTCAGAATGGCCGCCGTGGACTTATTGTGTACGCTGAGGAGCAAGTCTTGCGTGCCCATGCTTATGGCGATGTACGGCGAGGGTGACAGTGAGCAGAAGAAAAACATAATACGGATATTAGGGGAGACTGACGCCCCCGGTATAACGAAATTGTTAATCAGCGCCTTGTCCGACACCTCGCTGTCTCTGCGTATTCAGGCTGTGCGGGCGTTGGCGGTGTTGAAAGACCCTGAGTGCGTTGTCCCTCTTACACAGTTGCTGGCTGAGGATGACACGCTCTTAAAGCGCGCCGTGCTTGAGGCCCTCGCGGCGATAGGCGATAAGAGGGCTGCCCCCGCGGTGCTTAATCTATTGAAGGATGTTGACCTTGTCATAAGACAAAAGTCCACCGAGTGCGTCATACAGCTTGCGGATGCGAGTATTGTCCCTGATATCATCAAATTGATGAGGGATAAGGATGTAAACGTAAGGCGGTGTGCCGTGGATGTACTGAATAACGTCAGAGACCCAAGCACGGCGGACACCCTTGTGGCGGCCATGAAGGACTCGGATTGGTGGGTCAGACAGATAGCGACAGACGCGCTTGCAGAGGTAAAGGGCGAGAACATTGTCAAGTTTTTTATTGCTATGTTAAAGGACTCCTCGGATGTAAACGTAAGGCGTTGCGCCGTGGAGTTTTTCAATAAAGTTACCGACCCGTCGGCCCTTGAGCCTCTTATAGCAACATTAAACGACACAGACTGGTGGGTGAGGGAGAAGGTGGTTACAGCGCTTGGGGCGTTGAAGGACAAGCGCGCCGTTGCCGCCCTTTCCTCTGTGCTTGACGACAGCGAAATAAAGTGGGTCATCCCGTCGGCCCTGGCCTCAATAGGCGGGCAGGAGGTTATTGAGCCGCTTTTTGTCCTGCTTGCCGACAGTGAGAAACGCGTCAGGGTGGGCGCTGTAAAGGCGCTTGGCAAATTAAAAAATCCCGACACCATTACTAAGTTAAAAGAGATGCTTGATGACCACGAAGACGAAGTGCGCCTTGAGGCAGTCAACGCCCTCAAGGAAATAACCGGCAGGGTCTTTAAGACCGGCGATGGGAAACAGCAGCAACAAACCCTGAAGACGATGATGGGATTTGTGCTGCCTGAGGGGTCTATTCAGACTGAGGCAATCCTCGTCCTTGATTTGTGCAACTCCACGGGCATAGCCAATAAGTACGGCGACCAATTTGCCCTTGATCTCACAAAGACACTAACGGAGAAGGTGCGCCCAATAGCGGCAAAAGAGGGCTGCCGGTTTATGAAAAGCACCGGCGACGGTTTCTTAATAACATTTCCAAAGGTGGTCAACGCGATTCGTTTTGCCTTTACCATCCTGAAAGAGATAGCCGCGCATAACGAGACACAGGACGACTCGGCGAGGATTCAACTGCGCTTTGCAATAAATCAGGGCGAGACGAGAATAGACGCCAAAGGAGACAGGCTCGGAGTTGCCACCAATATGACGTTTCGCGTGGAGGGCGTCAAGGGGGAGGACCTAATTCCTCTGGAAGGCAGCATGAAAAAAGAGGAACTACCGCTGGTTGACCGCGTCCTTGTGACTGAGCACGTTATTGAAGACGCCTTACAGATAGAGGGGATAAAATCCCGGCTCGTGGGCCTGTTTGAGCTGAAAGGCATCAGCGGTCTTCACAGGGTATATCTTATCACAAACACATAGTAGGCCGGTTTCGCTTTGGTTTGACAGAATCTAAATGCCGCATTGAGGAAATCATTGGATAGCTGTTATAATGGCTCATCTATGGAAGTTGAGATTCAGCAAAAGAGTTTATTATTCTATTTCTAAGACATAAGGGCATTAATAATCCAAGGCCAAGAAACGATAGAGCGTACTCTATCTTTATTGTTTTCCAAGTCAAGCAATGATTTTTCAAGGTGATTTTCAAAAGAGTCGAAAGAA
>JADFXF010000030.1 GCA_015233685.1 Nitrospirota bacterium
TTTCGACTCTTTTGAAAATCACCTTGAAAAATCATTGCTTGACTTGGAAAACAATAAAGATAGAGTACGCTCTATCGTTTCTTGGCCTTGGATTATTAATGCCCTTATGTCTTAGAAATAGAATAACCCCCCCTTCACCCCGTAAATCTCGCCATGTTTTATCTATTTAATTCCGGCTGCCGCTCGTTGGCGGCTTCAGTACTCCGGTTGCAGGATTCGTCTTACATTATCTTTCTTTTGTCACCGACCCGTATAGTGATTTTTTTCCCGTCAAGATACTCCAAAAAGGGTAGGGCGTATTTTCTTGTTGTACCCAGTACCTCCCTGAACTCAGATACGGCTATCTCATTTTTCACCTTTGAGAACGCCCTTATTATTTCTAACATTTTTTCATACGCACATTGGTCTATGTATATGGAATCGTTTATTCTTACCAGAAGACCATCTTTAGCAAGCAACTTTAATATGTCCTCGGCCTGTTTCTCTTTTATTGCAAACGCGGCGGCAAGGTCTTGTCTTGACGGCGGCTGAAACTCCGACACCCTCAGCGTTTCAATTATTCTTGTCTTTATTCCCTCGTCAATGTGAGTTAGGGACGGCTTGAAATCGCTCAGTCGTATCAACTCTTTATCGGTAACCACTTTGCTGAATGTGCTTAGAATTTTTAAGAATGTCTTTGTGTCTATTTGTTTAAATAAGCCGCGCAGCTCCTCTTTAGACATGCCAGACTGAAGAGGGTTTTTTTTATGATATGACAGTAAGATAGATGTTATTTCCTCGTGTAATTTATTAATGATAATTGTGTGAAATAATGTCTCGTTTACCTCGGTTATCAGCCCATCTTTTTTCAGCGTCTCAACAGCCTTGTCTATGGCGGATGTGTCATGGGCTGCCCATGCGTAAAGTTTTTGTTTAAGAATCCCTTTAAGTGCGGCTGCCTTTATTTTCCCCGCAAGCCTTGACGTCAAATCGCCGGTCAAATAAATCTCAAAACTGGAGTCGTCATCTTTTTTCCTCCTTGCCGGTGGGGTTGGATCAAGGACGATACCACCACCTACGGTATCCACGGGCGACAGGCGCCGGATTATGAATCTATCACCTGCCATTGCGATGATGGGGTGTTTGAGACGCAGTTGGCAAAAGGCCGACTCACCCGGCATCAGTTTCTCTACCCGGTGGAAAATCACACGAGCGGTTGTCTCCGATGTACCGACATGAAAATGAACGCTTGAGCGGTTTTTCAACGGTTGGGCGTGTTTGAGCAGCTTAATTTCGGCGTCCAGTCTGTCTGTGGCGTCAATCGTCCCGCAGTGCAGCACGACGTCGCCCCTATTTATATCATCTTTACCGACACCCTGCAAATTCACTGCGATGCGCTGGCCAGCAGAGCCTGATTTGACGGCCTCGTTGTGGCTGTGAAGTCCGCGCACCTTTGTCCTTATCCCCGAAGGCAGGATTTCAACCGCGTCGTCCACTGAAATCTGCCCTGAGATGGCCGTTCCCGTCACCACAGTCCCAAACCCCTTGAGCGTAAACACCCTGTCAATAGGAAGACGAAAGATACCGTTGGGGGATTTTTGTATTGTGCCGAGGGATGTCGCCTGAATCTGTGTCTTTAATTTATCAATATTATGGCCGCTCTTTGAGGACACCGGCACAATCGGCGCACCCTCAAGGAAAGTCCCCGCAACGAAGTCTTTTATTTCCTCCACTACGACTTCCACAATATCCGGCTCAACAATATCTGTCTTCGTGACCGCAACAATGCCAGCCCTTATGCCGAGCAGGTTGCAGATGGCAAGGTGCTCCCTTGACTGGGGCATGACGCCCTCATCGGCGGCTATGGCAAACAGGACAAGGTCAATGCCCCCAGCCCCGGCAAGCATGTTCTTAATCAGCCGCTCATGCCCGGGGACATCAACAATACCTACGGTAAGGCCATCGTACCGGAGGTCGGCAAATCCAAGGTCAATCGTTATCCCGCGTTCTTTTTCCTCTTTCAGCCTGTCAGGGTCCACACCCGTCAGCGCCATGACAAGGGAGCTTTTGCCGTGGTCAATGTGCCCGGCCGTGCCTAAGATAACATGCCTCATACATACCTCATATCAGGAGCTTCTCATAGTTAGCCAATAGTTGGAAGCCGCAGCAGGGCCTCTTTTATCCTATCAGCCGGATACGCGCAGTCTATTATCATACCGTCTATGAAGTCTGAATACGCGGTCAGATCAAGATAGCCGTGGCCGCTGAGGTTAAACACGATAGTCTTTTCTTTGCCTTCCTCTTTGGCGCGCAGGGCCTCGTCAAGGGCGCACTTAATGGCGTGTGAACTCTCCGGGGCGGGGATAATCCCCTCGCTCTTGGCAAACAGCAGGGCAGCCGTAAAGACCTCCGTCTGGTGGTAGCTGCGAGCCTCAATGAGTCCGTCGTGGGTAAGCTGCGACACGAGCGGGGAATCGGCGTGATACCTGAGTCCCCCGGCGTGAATCCCCGGAGGGACGAAGTCATGCCCAAGCGTGTACATCATAAGGAGCGGGGTAAGGCCAGCGGTGTCGCCAAAATCATATCTGAACTGTCCCTTAGTGAGGGTAGGGCAGGACTCCGGCTCTACGGCTATGACCCGTAGTTCCCTGCCGTGTATCTTGTCATAGAGGAATGGAAAACTCACGCCGCCGAGGTTGCTTCCACCCCCGCAGCAGGCTATTACGATGTCGGGATAATCACCGGCAATCTCAAACTGTTTCTTTAGCTCAAGCCCTATAACTGTTTGATGAAGCAAGACATGATTTAACACAGAGCCGAGTGCGTAGTTGGTGTCCTTGTGTGTGGCGGCATCCTCGACGGCCTCGCTGATTGCAATGCCGAGACTTCCCGGACTATCAGGGTCTTTATCAAGAATTGCCCTGCCGGAGTTTGTCAGATTGCCTGGGCTTGGATGTACCGATGCCCCCCATGTCTCCATGGATATGCGCCTGTAAGGTTTTTGGTTATAACTGACCCTGACCATATAGATGGTGACCTCAAGGCCGAAAAACACGCCGGCAAGGGATATGGCCGCCCCCCACTGACCGGCACCGGTCTCAGTGGCTATGCGCCTGATACCAGCCTGTTTGTTGTAGTAGGCCTGCGGGATAGACGTATTGGTCTTATGGCTTCCCGATGGGCTGACGCCTTCATATTTGTAATAAATTTTAGCCGGTGTTCCAAGGGCCTTTTCAAGCCTGTGGGCGCGGTAAAGCGGGGAAGGGCGCCACAGGGTATAGACATCTAAGACCTCCTCAGGGATAGTTATCCAGCGCTCCTGAGAGACCTCCTGCTCAATAAGCGCCATAGGGAAAATCGCCGCCAAATCATCCGGCTCGATGGGCTTATGTGTAGCCGGATGAAGCGGCGGTTTGGGAAGTGTGGGCATATCGGCCATAATGTTATACCACTGGCGTGGAATGTCGTCCTCTTCTAAGATTATCTTTGTACGTTTCATGGAAACCTCCTCAATGTTTGACACGGCACAGTATCAAAAGGGTATCATATAATACTCAGAGAGTGTAACTGATTTCGTACGATAGTGGCAATGGTTAACCATATTAGGTTGCTTAAATTTCTGAGGGGATTATTATGACTTGGATAAGGATTAGAGGTATATAGTGGAAACGTTAAATGATTATAGAAAATGCAATCTCGGCCTTAACGACAGGCGAGTTAGCCAGGCTTAGGGACTGGTTTGACGAATTCGACGCGAAGGTTTGGGACAGGCAGTTCGAGGAAGACGCTAAATCAGGTAGATTGAAACAGGTGTCCGACATGGCTGTTTCGGAATTTAAACAAGGCCGATATAATAAGGTATGAAACATTATATGCACGAAATCAGAGAGGAAGGGCTTGATCTGTGACTGCTGATTACCCAATACAGTTGTCCGCATGTTAATGAACTGGATTCCCGCTTTCTCGGGAATGACAGACAAGGTAGGACAAGTAATTGAGAGTATGCTGTATGGGCGATAGACATTATTCCTGAATGACAGACAAGATAGGACAAGTAAACACCATAATATGTCATTCCTGCGAAAGCAGGAATCCAGTTGGTTAAACTCATGGCAAACAGGATAGATTGTTTTAAATGCAGTCATTTTTTTATCACATGGGACGGAAGATTTCCCTATGGCTGCAAGTTCATGGGTTTTAAGTCCAAGGTGATGCCGTCGCAGGAGGTTCTTAGCGCGTCGGGCAAGGCATGTCAGACTTTTAAAGACAAGGGCGGCCCAAAAAGTGGTTAAATACACATAAGGCGGCTAATACACATATCGCTCAATTTGCTGCTTCCATGTTGCATATCCCTCGTGCGTTAAGTGTACGCCGTCGTTCGTCAGCGGAGGGTTGAGTTTTATTGTGCCTGTATATACGAACGCCCCGTATATGTCCAGATATTTTATTTTATGTTTATCTTTATATTTAAGCACAGTTTGTTTTATCTTTTCATTTGCTATGATAACATTCGTATTAATATATGAATTGTATTTAATATATAAATCGGGTGGTTCTACCTCAATATTAACCGGCAATATACTTATAACATAGACTTCTGTGTTAGGAAGTTTGCTTATCAGCACGTTTAATATTTTATTATATGTCAGAATTAAATCCTCAACGGATTGTCCCCTGATAATATCGTTTATACCGGCCATGATAAAAATCTTCTTAGGCGCGTCATTAATTACCGCCCCAAGGCGATTGTACATATCGCGCGATGTGTCGCCATATACGCCGCGGTTTATTATATTGCCATTAGGAAACATCTCATTCAAATCGGCAAAGGCCGTCAGGCTGTCTCCGAGAAACACGATTTTTTCATTGGATGACGCTACTGCCACACTTGTCAGGAGGACAAAAACCACAGCAATTTTAAACATAACCTTAATCTTTAACAATATGAAATCCCTCTATCGTCTTTTGCATCTTCCCCGCGTAGCGCTCCATTTCTGAGTAAATGCAGCCGCAGTATTTCTGTCTGTATAGGGAGAGTTTCTTGGACATCTCAATGCCCTCGCGCCATCCCTTTCTGAAATCCTCTTCATAGAATTCGATTGAATATTGATTTGCAATGTCAGCCGCGGTTTCGACGATGACCTCGTATTTCTGATAAATGCTGTAGAGTAGGGTGGTTGAAAATGCGTCATAGTTCAGGGCCTTTGCCCTCAGTGCGGTTTGGGTAAGGCGCATTCGATAACAGGCGGCACATCTGTCTTTTCCCTTATGAGCAGCGATTTCAATAAATTCCTCAAGGCCGTAGTAATTGTCGTAGTATATTTCAAACCCGTTATGAGAGGTAAGCTGTCTTACGGCATCGAGGCGCAGGGCATATTCGGTGAGTGGATGGATGTTGGGGTTGTACCAGAAACCCGCCGCCTCTATGCCCCTTTTTTTTAATAAATCAATAGGGAATACGGCACAGCTAGCGCAGCATATGTGAAGTAGTATGTTCATTTAAAACAGCCGGTGAGGGACTGCCTTGCCAAGGTGTTCATAGGCGAGGGGGGTTGCAAGCCTACCGCGTGGGGTACGCTCAAGCAGGCCCTCCTGCAGCAGATATGGTTCATAGACATCCTCTATTGTGTCCTTGTCCTCACTGACTGAGGCCGAGATGGTCTCAATGCCCACAGGGCCGCCGCCGAATTTTTCAATTATCGTCAGCAGTACCTTTCTATCCATATCGTCAAGCCCCAGCTTGTCTATATTTAATGACGCAAGGGCAATTTGGGCTATTTTTAAATCAACAACGCCGTTGTTTTTTACCTGGGCGAAGTCTCTGACCCGCTTTAAGAGCCTGTTGGCGATTCTGGGTGTGCCGCGCGAGCGCCTCGCTATCTCCAATGATGCCTCGTCCGTTATCTCTACGTCAATAATCGCCGCCGAGCGATTTATTATCACTACAAGGTCGGGATGGCCGTAGTACTCAAGCCTGTTAATAACGCCGAACCTGTCCCTTAGGGGGGAGGTCAAAAGGCCGGTTCTGGTGGTTGCCCCGATTAGGGTGAACCGTGGCAGATTTAATTTAAGCGTCCTTGCGCTTGGCCCCTGCCCAATGAGGATATCAAGTTTGAAATCCTCCATGGCGGGGTACATTATTTCCTCTACAATACGGGGCAGGCGATGAATTTCGTCTATGAAGAGGATGTCGTTGTCCGAGAGGTTCGTCAAGATGGCGGCAAGGTCACCGGCCCTCTCCAGCACCGGCCCTGAGGTGGTCTTTATATTAACATTCAGCTCATTGGCTATGATGTTGGCGATAGTGGTCTTGCCAAGGCCGGGCGGGCCACAAAACAGGATATGGTCAAGGGGTTCTCCGCGCCGCCTTGCCGCCTCAATAAATATCCCCAGGTTTTCCTTTATCCTTGTCTGCCCGATAAACTCCTGAAAAGTCCCCGGCCGCAGCGTGTAGTCTATCTGCCCATCCTCTGAGACTATCTGCTGTGATTGAATAGTTCTATCTTCTTTCACTTGCCGGTCACTGGTCAGTCTTTGATAACAATTTCAAGGATTCCTTCAGAAGAGATTCAAGGTCACGAATTCCCTTTTTATTAAGTGTTTCGAGGATATGTA
The DNA here is from genome assembly GCA_015233685.1 of Nitrospirota bacterium. GTDB lineage: Bacteria > Nitrospirota > Thermodesulfovibrionia > Thermodesulfovibrionales > Magnetobacteriaceae > Magnetominusculus > Magnetominusculus dajiuhuensis. Next base: position 6,595 of record JADFXF010000030.1, read on the forward strand.
TGACGTCTGTCCTTTTGTAGCCGAGATTGACAAGGGCAGACAGGGCGTCCTCATAATCCCTGTTGATAAAAGCAGTGGAGACGGGGAGTTTCTCCTTGAGTTCGAGTACGATGCGCTGGGCGGTTTTTTTACCGATACCGGGGATAGCGGTAAGTGTGTCAATGTCGTTGGAATTAACGGCGGAGGCGAACTTATCAGCCGAAAGGCCGGAAAGCGCCGCGAGGGCCAGCTTTGGCCCGACACCACTGACAGATAGTATCTTCGTAAAAATAAACCGTTCCTCCTCTTTAAGAAAGCCGTAAAGCTGCAGGATATCCTCGCGCACATGCGTATAGATGAACAGAAACACACTCTGTCCCTCGCCGGGTATTGAAGTAAGCACGCTTATAGGGCAATGCACCTCATAGCCGACGCCGTTTACCTCAAGTAAAACCATGTCGGGCTTTTTACGCAAAATCTTTCCTCTGAGCGAACCAATCATCGGAGTTCTATAATACAGCAATGTGTAAGTTAATTGCTATATAATAACTTGACGTTGATTTTAAGCTATCTGAAAGACTGAACCTCCAATACCACCTTAACCAGCGCACAAAAGGGGGATTGTATTTTTATATAACTGATTGTTATAATGGTCATTATGACCAGACGAACACGAAATATATTTAAGGGTATAGGAAGCGTCCTTGATATATACCCAAACACCGATTATAGCGAATATCTGTCAAACATAGATATAAATGGCTCTCTTCAAACAGACGCTGAAAATCTTCACGGTTATTGGGTAGCCGTTGGAGGTTATATTCGCCATGCCATGAGCATTGCAGATGTCGAAGACGATAAAAAAGTCGAAGAAGATAAATAGTGGTCTGATGACCACATCTCCTGTCCACAAAGAAATGCCAGTTCCCAAGGTGACAGGTATTATCTCATCGCATTCAGGCCCTTTGCCAGACCCTGTATCCTTTCAAAGATATGAACAGGTTTTACCTGGAACTGCGGAAAGAATATTGTCAATGGCAGAGTGTGAACAACGACATGCCCATAAGATGAGAGACGAAGTTCTGAGGCAAAATGAAATTGCTCTCAATTTAGGAGCAAACGAGCGTAAGCGTGGGCAAATATATGGGCTTACAATTGGAATATCAGGGTTGGCTGCATCCTTAGTCGCACTTTTATTACATGCCGAAACGACAGCTTCAATAATAGGCGGCACAACGGTTGTCAGTCTGGTTACGGCATTTGTATTCAAAGAACTTTTTCAAGGCTCAAAAAAGGAAAAAGAACAAACATCACCGCAGTCTAAGGCCTGAACACAGGCCGAACCCTCAATGGGCAGCGCTTGAGAATGGGCAGCGTTTGGGGCGTTTGATTATTTAACAAGTCCTAAGAGCCTGAACATACCGGCGATCAAAGCGGCCTGCGCCACGAGCATGGCGGCTACCCACTTGATGATGTCGGACCTGGCACTTTCAATGTCAGTTTTTGTGGCTAAGTCGCCGGGTTTTTTCCTTAACACCTCTGGTATCGTTATCATGCTCATGTAATGATTGTAACGTATTTTCTGATATTTTTCAAGCGTACGAATGCACGGCGGCAGACGTGCCGGAGCATAGATTTAACCATATCAGTTATTTTACATAATATATCTTATCGGACATTTTATATCAACATGTTTTGTTGATAAATTGTCGGTAATCATGTGAATTTGCCTTGCAGCAGTCCTGTTTAAGCGCTTCTACCGTTATTGTCTAACTATTAAGCAATTGATTATTCTTTATAAAATGGCAGGTTATCATATTATTATCAGCTTTCCCGTAAGACGATCATTTTCCTGTCCAGTAACTATGAGATTTACAAGGCGTTTTTCCCGTACTTCATATCCAGGCACTGTCTCTGATATTATTTTCAGGTAATTTCCCGTTGTGCCGCCAAATGCGCCGCCTTCAATGGTTTCAACTACCGCGCACAGAACTTTTCCAACCTGCCCAGACATATAAGCACGCTTCTTTTCATCAGACAATGCTCTCAGGTGCGCCGCGCGCTGTTTTTTTATCCCTTCATCCACGGCCCCAGACATGGCCGCGGCCTTCGTGTCCTTTCTCTTTGAATATGGAAATACATGCAGGTACGTCAGTGGTATGGATGAGATAAAGCCATAGGTATCCTCGAAGCTATCACGCGTCTCACCAGGAAAACCGACAATGACGTCAGAACCAATTGATATGTTATCAATATATTGCGCAAGGCGTAATATGGTTGCCCTGAAGTCGGCGGTGCTGTATGGCCTGTTCATCTTTTTCAATATTTGATCGTCTCCGCTTTGCAGCGGTACGTGGATGTGGTTGCAAATCCTGTCGTTTTCAAAGAGTTTAATAAGTCTGTCTGTTATTTCACTTACCTCTATTGAGGTCAATCTGATTCTTAAATTATTCGTATTTACCAATATGTTTTCAATAAGTTCTGAAAGTTCTATCTTAGGATTCAGATCAACCCCATAATAGCCTATATGAATCCCCGTTATGACAAGTTCCATAAACCCCGCCGCCTCGATATCTTTGGCCTCGCTGATTATTTCCTCCACTGGCCTCGACCTTGACGCCCCTCTGGTTTGTGGTATTATGCAGTATGTACAGGAGGCATTGCAGCCGTCTTGTATCTTTAGCAAGGCGCGGCTGTTTCCATAATTTGTTGACCTGAGATTTGTGCCAGGCCCGAATTTATCTTTGAAATACGCGCCCTTGTCCTCGTTTTTTACGATCTCGACTTCCTTGCTTATCTGTCCTATCTGGTGGGCGTTAAGCTCTGAATAGCAGCCTGTCACAATTACCGACGCCCCCGCCTTCAGAGCGCGCCTTATCAGTTGCCTCGACTGGTAGTCGCTCTTAGCCGTAACGCTGCATGTGTTTATTACACAGACATCCGGATGGTCTTCAAGCGATACCTTTTGATGGGAATTTCCCGTTAAAATTGCTTCTATCAGGCTGCTTTCAGATTGGTTGGATTTGCAGCCAAGGGTCAGCACACAAAATTTCATTGCCGCCTACGATTACCCCTGCTATGATTACCCCTGATGAGCACTTAATTACCGGCCAATAGTCCTTAGGGACGGCCTTGCAGCGAATGTCTAAAGGAATTTGTTATGGTTACTGTGACAAGCATTCCTTTTTTAATGGATTTTTCGGGTGTGAAATTCACTATCTTATTTGTCCTCGTCCTGCCTGTCCAATGATTTACGTCTGAGGAGCTTTCACCCTCGACAAGGATTTCCACCTTTTGACCCTGAAGCCGCCTGTTTATTTTATCTGTTATAACATCTTGTAATTCAAGGATTGTTTTAAGCCTGTCTGATTTAATATCCTCTTCAATCTGGCCTTCCATCTCTGAGGCCCGCGTGTAACGGCGTTTTGAGTATTTAAACGCGAAGACTCCATCAAATTCGATCTCTTTTAACGCTGTAAGTGTCTGTTGCTGGTCTTCGTTGGTCTCGGTGGGAAAACCGGTTATTATGTCCGATGTGATTGTTATCCCTGGTATGTGTCCTCTTAGGACGGTTATTTTATCAAGATACTGTGCGTAGGAATATTTTCTGTTCATCAGGGAAAGGATTCGTGACGAGCCTGACTGAAGCGGCAGGTGTATGTGCTCACATACCTTGTTAAAATCCCTTATTGCATGAATCAACTCCAGTGAGAGGTCCTTGGGGTGAGACGTTACGAAGCGAATCCTCTCAATCCCTTCTATCGCGTTTATGGCTTCAAGCAGCCGCGGGAAAGAAGAGTTCTTATCAAAACTATTCCCTGGGTCTTTATATGAGTTTACGTTTTGACCGAGCAGGGTTATTTCCTTATAGCCCTCACCTGAGAGTGTCCTTATCTCGTTGACAATATTGTCCATTGGTCTGGAGCGCTCCCTGCCCCTTGTGTGTGGAACGACGCAGTAGCTGCAAAAGTTGTTACAGCCGTACATGATATTTACCCAAGCCCTTGTGCCGTCGCCTCTCACGGCGGCAATATCTGTCTCTGCCAATGCGGGATTTTCCTCTACGGCGGCCTTTCGTCTGTCTCTGCGGATGAGTTCCGGGAGCTTTGCTATGTTCTGAGGCCCGAATGTAAAGTTTACGTATTGGTTGTCTATCAAAAACCGCTCACCCTCTTGCTGGGCAATGCAGCCTGCGACGGCTATTTGCAGCCCCGGGGTCTTTCTTTTAAGGCGTTTAAAATACCCCAATCTTGACAGGAATTTGTGCTGCGCCTTCTCTCTGATGCTGCATGTGTTGAGGATTATCAGGGCGGCGTCCTCTGGTTCATTGGTGAAGGCGTAGCCCTCATCCCTTAGAACCCCGGCTATTTTCTCCGTGTCGTGGACATTCATTTGACAGCCCCATGTTTGCAGGTATGCGACTTTGTCCATCAGCAGCCCATCAATAATTTAATATCTCAAGGTAGTTTGCATAGTCCTGTGCGGTTATGCCAGTGCTTGAGCGCCTTTTCTGTTCAAAGTCTTTTTGTGCCTTTTGAACGTTGCCCTTATACTCCGGGGCAAGGCGTATCGCCTCCATCAGCGCGTCGTTGGCCTCGCCATATCGTCCGGCGGCGTTGTGGCAGAGGGCTATGCCTAAGTATGACCCTATGTTGTTTCGATTTCTCGAAAGGGAATCCCTGAAAGACTTGATGGCGTCGTCGTATTTGCCAAGCCTGTATAAGGAGAAGCCGAGATTTTGATAGCTCTTGTCCGGTGTGGCGTAAAGGGGATTTTTTAACGCGTTTCTGAACGCCTCCACAGATTCGGCCCATTGGCCCATGACAGCGCAGGTTATGCCGAGATTATTATATGCGTCAGAGAAATTCTTGTCTGAGGCGATTGCCTTTAGAAATGACTCCTTTGCACTTGTATAATCACCAAACCGATGATTAACAAGGCCAAGGGCGTTTAAGGAATCCTTATCTTTTGGGTCTATCTCAAGCGCCTTTTTAAATTCCACAAAGGCGCCCTGGTAGTCGTCCTCCTTCATCTTTGAAACTCCATGGGCATAGTGCCCTTTGACCTGATTCTCTTTCTTACTATTACTACTACTATTGTTATTATCACTATCTACCTGGGGTGTTACAGTCCGGGTAGTCACGGTACTTGTACAGGACACCACCATCGTTAACACAAACAATACGCCGATGCAATATCGCACATTCATTCTTTTTATCATAACCCCACCACCATCCTTTTTTTTACCCTCAGCAAATCTCCTGTGTTCAACGCCTTCTTATCCATATATGCGTAAACTCACCGTCCTGAAACGCGTAAGCAAGCCCCAACCTAAGTATCTCAAGCAGGGCAAGAAAGGTTATTATGACCTCCATTTTCGTTGCCGCCTCTGTAAAGAAACTATAAAATAATATCTTATCTTTCTCAAGCTCAAGCCTCTCCGTAATAATAGCAATTTTATCTTTAATGGTCAAGTTTTCTTTTGTTATAGACCTTATCTCAAAGGGTTTTTTGTCTATGACGCACTGGAGCGCCTTTATAAGGTCGTACAGACTAAGGTCAATCAGGTATGGCTGTTGCTGTATCTTAGCACCCTCAATTGCCCAGTCGGGTTCCTTTGAGAATATGTTTTCCCAAATCGCCTCCTTTTCCTTTAGTGAAAATGCAGCATCCTTATACGACTGATACTCGATTAATCTCTGAACCAGCTCCATACGCGGGTCTTCCTCTTCCTCCTGCCCTACCCTTTCCTCGGCCGGCAGCAGCATTTTTGACTTTATGTGTATCAGCGTGGCCGCCATTACGATAAATTCACCTGCGACATCAATGTTCAAATCCTTCATAATGGTTAAATATTGAAGATACTGCCCGGTGATAAAGGCTATCGGGATGTCGTAGATGTCTATCTTGTTTTTATGAATTAGCGACAGAAGCAAATCAAGCGGTCCTTCAAATACATCTAATTTAATCTTATACACTTCCCCGCTGGCCATTGTTTCCTTCCCCTATCCACGCAATTTATCAAACGCGATAAACACGAGCACCGTTATGCTGATATACCCGTTCATATTAAAAAAGGCCATGTTGAGCTTACTTAAATCCCCCGGCCTGACCAGTCTGTGCTCATATATTAAGAGACCGGCCACGATTGCCATACCGGTATAATAAACTATTCCCATATGAAATACGCCGCCGCATATGATTAAAAAAATCCATGTAACCATATGAAACACCCTCGCTATATTCAAAGACGTCCTTATGCCGAAGCGCTGAGGTATAGAATGCAGCCCGTGTCCCCTGTCAAATTCGATATCGGCAAGGGCATAGAGAATATCAAACCCCGCCAGCCACAACACAACGGCCGCTGGCAGTGGCACCGCCTCAATAGTAAAACTCCCCCTGACCGCTATCCACGCCCCAAGCGGCGCAAAGGCTATGGCCACCCCAAGCACTATATGGCAGACCCATGTGAATCGCTTCGTATAAGAATAAAGATATATGATGGCAAGCGCTACCGGAGAGAGCATAAGACACAGGGGATTTAACATGTATGCCGAGACCACAAAGATAATCGAAGACACCACCACAAAGGCCACCGCGTCGGCAACAGTGATAACCCCGGTGGGGATTTCACGATTCTTTGTTCGGGGGTTTTGGGCGTCTATCCTCCTGTCTATTACCCTGTTCAATCCCATGGCCGCTGAACGGGCTGAGACCATGGCAACCGTTATCCAGAGTATCTTAGTAGTCTCTGGAAGACCCCCTGCCGCTAAAATCGCCGAGGAAAAGGCAAACGGCAGCGCAAACAACGAATGCGAGAATTTAATCATCTTAAGGTATGATATTACGCGCGCGTAGGGGGCCATTAATTAGTAGTTTGCAACTTATATTTTATTTTGCAGACGGGCATTTTCGATTACTATTGCGGCCTCCTCAGCAAGGGCCATGGCGAAGTCTATCTCATCGCTTGTGAAGACCCTCGGCTCGCTGGTCAGGAGCCTCAGGACGCCTATAATGTTATTGTAGAGCATCAGGGGGATGACGAGGATGCTCTGAATCCCCTCCCTTTGGGCCTCTTTGTTGAAGATCATTCGCGCATCGTTTGCCGCGTCGTGGATGGCTACCGGTTCTCCCTTCAGGGCAATCTTTATATTTTCCTCAAACTCAATAGAGCCTCTGTTGAGGTACTCGTCGCTAAGGCCCGATGACGCCACCAGCTCAAGTCTCTCATTCTCCCGGTTTAACAGCCGTATGGTTGCAGCCTTTGTATTCATTATCTCAGGCAGGCGCTTAACGATGTGATTTAACACCTCGTTGAAATCCTTCGTCTTCGTCCTGAGTTTTGTTATCTCCTGAATGGTTTTTAAATATGTTACCTCTTTATATTGTTTTTCATACATGGTCGCGTTAACTATCGCAAGCCCGCACTGCTCGGCTAAGGACGTAACAAAGTCCACCTCTTCCTGAGTGAAATTCCTAAGCCAGCCGGTAAACAATTTAATTACGCCGATTAGTTTGCCCCTTGCCAGTATAGGCACTGAGAGGATGCTTTTTATGCCCTCTTCTATTATGTCTTTTTTGTTCATGACCCGCGGGTCTGTCGTGGCATCGTAAATAAAGACCGATTTATAGTTCAGCTCCTCAAGGATATTCATGTCCTTGTCCTTTAAAAAAGGCAGCGACGACCCCTGTGAGTACAGGTGGTTTAGCGCCTCCATGATATTGAGTTCCTTTCCCGCGGGGTCTTTTATTAAAAAATCCTCGTTCAGCCCGTATGCCGCCGCAAGCTTAATCCTCTTTGTCTTTTCGTCTATAAGTTTTATCGTAGCCCCTTTTACCTGAATGGCCTCAGGGATTGTCCTTACAATCATATTGAGGATTTCCTCAAGGTTCAGCGAAGAGCTTAATGCCTTGGATATCTCCCGAAATACCCTCAGGTATTCCTTTTCCCGCGATACGATAGTCTCAAACTCCTTGGCGTTCATTATCGCCGTTGCGGCTTGCTCAGCTATGGCTGAGACAAATTTCATATCCTCGTCCGAGTAGTTTCTCGGCTCAGCCGTATACATCCTCATTATCCCGATAATATCGTCTTTGAATCGCAACGGGACACTCATGATGCTCCTGATACCCTCTTTTTTTGCGGCATGAAAATATATTGAATTCTTATCGTCCGCTACATCGTATATGGACACAGGCTTGCCCGACATCGCGTCTTCCAAACTCTGGTCAAAGGTCACCGCCCCCTTGTTAACGTAATCGTTGGATAACCCGAACGAGGCGGCAACATCTAAAGTCCTTAGTTTTTTATTTATCAGCCTTAAAAGACATGCCTTGACGTTCATTACCCTTACGATATTTGTAACAATCAGATTCAGAACCTCATCTAAAGCGATACTTGAACTTATGGCCTTGCAGATATTTTGATAACTCTCCAGATAGACCCTTTTTTGGAATATCTTCTCTGAGCACTCACTACACATCCCGTGCGTAATGTTGGCATAGCCCATTGAATTAAGAAACTCCTCAACGGTCTGCCATGCGGCGTCATTTTTTATCTTCTTACACCAACCGCAGGTAAGAATTAATTGTTTATCATCTTCTAACATGTTAATATCTCAAGTATCTCTTTATATCTAAGAGAGGTCTTAGCAATGATTTCAGCCGGTAGCCCTGGCCCCGGGTAATCCATATTCCAGTCCAATGTCAACAGGTAATCTCTGACTATCTGCTTGTCGAAACTCTCTTGCGCCCTACCCGCCTCATAGTCTTTTAGCGGCCAGAAGCGTGAGGAGTCGGGGGTTAATAATTCGTCTATCAGGATTAGCTGCCCATCTAAGACGCCAAACTCAAATTTTGTATCGGCAATTATGATACCCTTACTGAGGGCGTAACCAGCCGCCTTGTGGTATATCGCAAGGCTCAGAGTTTTTAACCTTTCAGCAACATCGCGCCCAACTATGGAGACGGCCTCATCAAAAGAAATATTTACGTCGTGGCCCTTTTCGGCCTTCGTGCTTGGAGTAAATATTGCTTCTGGCAGTCTCTCTGATTCCTTTAATCCACCGGGCAGCTTAATCGCGCACACCGTGCCGTCCCTCTTATATTCCTTCCACGCGGAGCCTGATAAATAACCCCTGACAATGCACTCCACCGCAAGTGGGCTTGCCTTCTTAACGAGCATCGTCCTCTTATTAAGTGTCTCCCTATATTTTTGACAGGCATCGGGGAAGGAATCTACGTATGTTGTAACTATGTGATTATTAACAATTGTCTCTACATGGGAAAACCAAAAGGCCGAAATAGCGGTAAGCACATCGCCCTTGGAAGGGATACCATCCGGGAGCACCACATCAAAGGCCGACAACCTGTCTGTTGCCACTAACAGGAGGTGCTGGCCGAGATCGTAGACATCCCTTACCTTACCTCTTTTAACAAGGTGCAGGTCTGAAAAGTCAGTGTTAAGCACAACATTATTTGTCATAGCGTTAGTATAATTATTGGATACGTTATTGTCAACATAATAAATCATCACGTGCAAAATAGAAATGCCCCATTCGGTTAATAATCATCGCCACATCGCACACCACCAATTTTTATGGGCTTCATGGGCGCTTTAGTGTTGAAATATCTTTGATTGAGGCGCAGACACATATCCCCCTTGAACTATCTTCTGCCAGTGGCGACAGTCCTAATGCCGCCTGAAACTCAGAGCCGTCTTTGCGTACCCCTGTAACGGTAACTCCATGAACATCAGTTCCCATCTCCTCACGGCGCATTTCATACATTTTAAAGAATGCGTCACGCTTAGCGCGGTGCTGCGCTCGTACAGTCTCTGGCACCAGTATGTCAACGCTCTGGCCAATAAGTTCCCCGTGGCCATATCCAAATATCTTGTCGGCCATAAGGTTGGTCAGAATTATTTCACCTGTCTGGTTCACTACCAGTATTGCATCGGGTAAGGATTCGATGATGTCACGGTACCATGTCTCGGTCTCTTTCAATATCCTCTGTTGAGAGTTCAGCTCATCGGCAAGCTGTTGAGTTGAATCAAGCAGTTGTTTGGTGTGCAGGTTGCGGTTAAGGATTTCTATGTTCACCGCAATTATGGGCGTCAACTCTTCAAGGAGTGCGAGTGCGTCTTTGCTCATGGCCGCCATGCCTGCCAGTTCTATAACCCCTACGAGCTTAGTGTTCTGTATGACAGGGCGCAGGGTAATCACGGCGGGGGATGTCTCGCCCATTCCCCAGTTGATGACAATGCCGCAACCCGATTGTCCTTTCATAGTAATCGGCACACGTTGCAGCGCGCACTGCCCGACCAGTCCCTGCCCAATGGCAAATGTCCTGTCTTTCATGTCGCAGCCATAGCCGCCTGATGAGCGCAGCACCTGTTCTTTCTTGTCAAAGATATACAACACTCCATAGGCCGCGCCAAGCAGAGGCGCCGCGAGGGAAAGGAATTCACGGGCCAGTTCCTCGTTCGCCGCCGCCTTTTGAAGCGCTGAGGATATCTGTGAGATATGCGACTTTATGGCGGCGCGGGATTCAAGTTCTTTGGCATATTGGCTCATCTCCTCTTGAATTGCATCCCTTTGGCTTACCGCGGCGCTCAGGCGACGGTTCCAAATGGCCACAAAAACAATTATAACGAGCAGCGCCGCGGCAATCGGGCCAACGACCCTCCAGTTAATCCCCTGTTGATATTCTACGTTTAGCCACCGGTCGGTTATTGCTGCCTTTTCCTGTTTCGACATGCCTGATAATGCCTTGTCAAGGGCTGAGGCCAGCAGCGGCCAGTCCTTCCTGATACCGAAGGCCATGTCATACTGATATTTGGTCTGACCGGCTATTTTAAGGTTATTAAGCCCAAGCCTGTCTATGTTATAGGATACAATTGCAAGGTTATCAATAAGCACATCTATCTTACCCGCGGAAAGCTCCAAAAGGGCGGTGCGTATATCAGGAAGAGATATCAGAGGCATATTGGGGTAGTCCCTCCTGATGCGTGTCTCCACTATCAGGCCCTTTAGCACGGCAACCTTAAGGCCATCAAGATTATCTACGCCGCTTATGTATCGAACATCCTGACGCGTGACGATAACCGCGGCAAATGTGGAATACGGCCTTGTAAACAGCATATCCTTAGCGCGTTGCGGGTCGGGCGAGATTTTAGGGATGACGTCTATTTCACCGTCTATCAGTTTCTTCATGGCAGCGCCGACATTAAGGCCGGGCACAAGGACAATCTCAATCCCAAGCCGTTTGGCGCAGAACTCTATAAAGCCGGCGCTCATGCCCGAATATACCCCTTTGTCGTCAATGAACTCATACGGCGGACGAGCGGAATCCACACCCAGGCGCACCTTCTTGCCTTTGAGAAATTCCCTCTCCTGCGGCGTCAATGCTACTGTCATGTTGTCAGAGGCGGCCTCAGATAACATCGCAGGCTTAGTAAAAAACAACGCGGCAATCAGCAGTATAAGTATGCCCACCGCGATATAGCGCCTCAATTTTCGTCTCAACTTTAACCGCGCCATCAAATGTCCACCCCAATGTCCACTGCAATCTCCCTGAGCACCGTCAGGGCCTCCTCATAATCAAAATTAGCGATGCTTGCCTGCATCCTTTTGGCCGCTCCTGCGTGCCCCGCGGATTTGAGCATATCAACCACACCGTCTATCACATCAGCGGCCTGTGAATCATCGTCCGCCAAAAACGCCGCAAGTCTTCTTAAATCACCACTGAGCGTGTCCATATCCAATGCGGCAGGCGGCCTGACCGCCTCAGCCTCATGCGGCATCCCCGCGGAAATCCTTCCAAGCAGGTCATTTAGCTCAGTCTCTGCCTCTTCAATCGCCTCAGATACGTTGTCTGTCCCGCCCCTGTTGAGAATACCTTCCAGTGTGGCCGCCAAATCGAACATCTTAGCCGCCCCGATATTGCCGGCAAGCCCTTTAAGTGTGTGTGCCTCACGGGTTGCGGCTTCAAGGTCGCTTTTTTCATAGGCCGACTTAATTCGTGTTATCACGTCGGCCTGTGTCTCGCTGAATCGAACGATTAGTTTACGCAGGAGCGTTACATTGCCCCCGACGCGGTTCAGGGCATTTGATATTTCAAGGCCGGCGATATCGGGCAGCTTATCGTCCATTACTGTTTCAGTGGCGACATCTATGTCCGCGGGTGCTTTCGGCTTCACCCAGCGCGCGAGGGTATTAAAGAGCTGCCCGACATCTATGGGTTTGGCAATATGGCCGTTCATGCCGCATTCGATGCACTTCTCCTTGTCTCCTGCCATCGCGTTTGCGGTCATGGCAAGTATGGGGAGCGCGGCAAAGCGCCTATCCTCACGAATCTTGCGTGTGGCCTCAAAGCCGTCCATCACGGGCATCTGGCAATCCATAAGCACCCCGTCGTAGTCGGCCTGAGCAACCATCGCAACCGCTTCAACACCGTTACCGGCAACGTCAACGCGCATACCCGCCCCACGAAGGATTTCAAGGGCCAGTTCCTGGTTGACCTCGTTATCCTCAACCAGTAGTAAATATGCCCCTCGTACGAGGGACTCTGCTTCTTTGTAATTATCCTGCCTTTTCTGCCTGCGCGGGCGCTTTGAGACATTCTTGCCAAAGGAATTTCGTATGCTGTCAAGCAAAGTTGATGGACTCAACGGTTTGACCAGCAGCCCCTCAACCTGTGTGTCCTGCAGCCGCTGCGTCAGCTCATCCCGGCTGTAAGCCGTTACCATTATAAAGGACGGAGTATTGGACAGTTTAGCGTCTGAGCGAATATGCTTAACAGTTTCTACACCGTCCATCTGTGGCATCTGCCAGTCCATAAGCACCAATGCGTAAGGTTTATTTTGCTGCTGTGCCCGGTGGAGTTCGGCTAAGGCGTCCGCGCCGCTGTTTACGGCGGAGGCGTCGAAATTAAAAGAGGTTAACATGGAAAGCATTATCTCACGGGCGCCTGAGTTATCGTCAACCACCAGGACGCGCAGTCCAGTCAGGTCATCAGAAGATGTGTCTGAGAGTGGGTGCTGGTCGGTCTGCAGGCCGAAATTAGCGGTAAAATAAAATGTGCTGCCCACACCCGGCGTACTTTCAACACCTATCTCGCCGTCCATCATCTCCACAAGGCGCTTGCTGATAGTAAGCCCTAGTCCAGTGCCACCATACTTGCGCGAGGTGGAGCTATCCGCCTGAGAAAATGCCGTAAATAATTTCTTACGCTGCGCCTCAGTAAGGCCAACCCCCGTGTCAGTGACTTCGAAACGCAGCCGTACCGTATCTGACACATCGGCGGCCTCACCGGCAACGCGGTGAACGCCAACAGTAATTTCGCCCTTTTCGGTAAATTTAATGGCATTGTTGACAAGGTTAATCAGCACCTGGCCCAGCCTCAGAGAATCGCCTATAAGGGCTGTCGGCACATCGGTTCCTATGTCAAATAGCAACTCTAACCCCTTGTCCTGTGCCTTCACAACAGAGAGATCGGCCATATGTTCCATAACATCCTCAAGGTAGAAATCCGCAGTTTCAAACTGCATCTTGCCCGCTTCTATCTTTGAAAAATCAAGGATGTCGTTGATAATGCCAAGGAGATTCATGGCGGCAGAGTCAACCTTTTCGATATAGTTGCGCTGCCTTGAGTCGAGATTGGTTTGAAGGGCGAGGTGCGACATGCCTATGATGGCATTCATCGGGGTGCGGATTTCGTGGCTCATATTGGCAAGGAAATCTGACTTCATCTTAGTTGCTTCCTCCGCGATTTCCTTGGCGTGCCGGAGCTCTGTCACATCAAAAAACCACCCAAGTATGCACTGCTCACCAGAGTATTTTACATGGATATAGGAGCCTACCGCCCATAGGTCAACGCCGTCAACAGTCCTAAGCCCAAGCAGCAGGTTAAGGAGGTCCTCACCACTGGCCAACCGTTTTGAATACTCATCAAAGACCTTCCCGTCCTGGTAGAACTGGCGCGGGCTGATGCCGAGCATGTCATCAAGGCTGGCGTTGAACATCCGGGCGTATGATTGGTTGGCAAAGATAAGTGAATTTGTCCTCTTGTTCATGATGCGCACGGCCACAGGGCTTGTCTCCAGCATATAGCGCATAAGTCGCTCATTTTCCAGTATGATGTCCTCAGACAGTTTGGCCTCAGTGATGTCCTGCGTAACGCCGTACATGTCAGTGGGTCTGCCGGTGGCGTCCTTTACCACTCGGCCAAGGGCGTGAATCCATACTACGCGGCCATCAACCGGGCGCTTATAGGCATAGATCGCATTATATTCCGGGATGAGGCCTTCGGCGGCCGCTGTAAAGTTTTCAAGTGTTCTTACAGATGCCTCTTTATCTCCCGCCTCAACATTTACGAACCATTCCTCCATGACGCGATAGTGCCAGCCCTCTCGCGGGATGTCGCCAAAGACATTGGCGGCGCGCTCTGAGGAGTTGTACCAGCCGGAGCCATCCAGAGGGACATGCCAATAGCCGGCCTTAGACAGGTCAAGCGCCTGGTCGCTTTGGAAGGCGGCCAGACGCAACTGCTCCTCCGCCTTTTTACGCTCTGTAATATCACGCACTACGATAACAGAGCCAACTATCAGGTTTCCTTTATATACCGGCGTCGTTGTATATTCAACCGGCAGCGGGGTGCCGTCCTTGTGCCACAGGACTTCATTGTCAATCTTCCTGTACTGCCCATCCTGAGATGTCAGGAACATGGGACATTCACCTATTGGAAACTTCCTGCCGTCGGGATATGCGTAGTGCATTAGCCCGTGCATACGTTCTCCTACCATCTCATCATCGGTGTAGCCAAGTAACGCGGAGACGGCGGGATTAATAAATGTAATCCTCCCGTCGGTATCCAGACCAAGAATCCCATCGCTTACGGAGGTCAGAATCAGGCGACTGCGCTCCTCGGCCTGAGCAAGGATTTCTCTGCTTGCCTCCAAATCATCCCCTCGCGCCTTTAATTGCTCTTGCGAGACGGACAGATCAAGCGCCTGAATCTGGCTTTTTTCGAGCAGCTCACGGGTTTCGATATTTGCCGAGAGAATCTCCATGTTCATAGCAACGACAGGGAGCAGGGTATCAAGAAAAACTTGCTGTCTCTCGTCGAATTGCCCCATAGAGGCAAGCTCTATAACTGCCTGAACCTCGTCCTTATGCACCACCGGCACAAGCAGGACATTTCTGATAATCAGGCTGCCTAATCCGATAGGCGTTGAGACGTTGTCATCAGATGAAAGCACTACGGAAATTGTCCGCTTATCAAGGGCTGCCTGTCCGACAAGTCCCTGTCCCCATTTAACTGTCTGGTCGCGGTCCATGTCCTCACAGGCATAGCCGCCAAATCTTTGCAGCGTTGCCTGTGCCTGGTTGTTTACATAGAATGCGCCATATACGAGGCCCATAACAGGGGCCAGGCTTGATGTAAGCACATTGCCGAACTCTGTGAAGGTCATACATGTCTGAAGCACCTTGCCGATTTCGGCCTGCCGGGCGGTTTCCTCAATCAGACGCGATTTTTCCTCCGAATCTACCATGGCGGTCAGTGCCTGTGCCTGCCTGGCACTGTATTCCTTGTATGTTTTAAGGAGCCTGAGCCATGAGACTATCATTGTTAAGAAGACGACAGCCATAATTGAAATAGTGTAATCTACCCGCTTTTGCTGTCTCTGCAGGGCGTCTTTAATAGCGGCCTTCATGTGCAGTACGGCCTTGTTAATACCCTCGCGATATAGGGCCTTCTGGTCTGCATATTGCTGGCTGAATAACAGGTTTGACGCCTCTTTTAAATTACCCTGGTGGACTAAATCGAAAGACTGTTTTTCCATTTTGACACGCTCGATGTTAGCGGCGTCTGTTGAGGCTATGCTATCACGGAGTTGCTGGTCAGGCAGGAGTTTTATTGCCTCTTTGATAGCGGCGTCGAGGATGGGGTCGGCGTTTGAGTATCGCTTCTCCCATTGCGGGTCGCCCGAGGCGGCCCCCATGCGGGCAGACATTGTCAGCACCTCATCGTTTTCTAAGATAATGCCGATAAGCTCCTGAAGGCGAAAATCTTTTGCCTTCACAGCACCAATGTCCCTGATAGAAGCCAATCCCTGCCAAACTACTACGGCAAAAAACAACACCGTAGAAAACAGCACAAAGATAAACAGCTTTTTGGGGTACACAGACCCATATCCGGAAGTCATAAGGCTCATTGGGCAATTATACCAAATTTATTAATAATTGTGTCGCGGCCACCACCACATGAGGTAAGATGGAAAAAGTGGACACCAAAATAGAGTGTAAGCGTCTAAATAACCACACCCATAGATTTCACGTCAAGGGCATCTCTGTCGACATATTGCGGCAGCAGGCATTTGTAATCGTCTTCAGTCCTGGCGTATGGCAGCCGTTCAAAGATATAACGTA
>JADFXF010000031.1 GCA_015233685.1 Nitrospirota bacterium
TCCTGTATTGTCACGCAGGATGGCAGCGGGATTATCTCCGGCTCATACGACAAGACGTTGAATCTATGGGATATTAAAACCGGTGAGATTATTCGTTCTTTTTCCGGTCATAAAGGCGGGGTTTCGACCTGTATGCTAACGCAAGAGGGGAATGGTCTAATCTCCGGCTCATACGACAAGACGTTGAAGCTATGGGATATTAAAAGCGGTGAGGTTATTCGTTCTTTTGCCGGTCATAAATACAGGGTTAATACCTGCATACTAACGCAAGATGGCAGCGGGATTATCTCCGGGTCAGATGACTATACGTTGAAGCTATGGGATATTAAAAGCGGTGAGGTCATTCGTTCTTTTGCCGGTCATCAAGCTAATGTTACTACCTGTATTGTCACGCATGATAGCAGCGGGCTTATCTCCGGGTCAGATGACATGACGTTGAAACTATGGGATATTAAAACCGGTGAGGTTATTCGTTCTTTTGCCGGTCATCAAAGCAGGGTTTATACCTGTATTCTAACTCAAGATGGCAGCGGGCTTATCTCCGGGTCACACGACAAGACGTTGAAGCTATGGGATATTAAAACCGGTGAGGTTATTCGTACTTTTTCCGGTCATCAAAATTGGGTTTCTACCTGTATTGTCACGCAAGATGGCAGCGGGCTAATCTCCGGGTCTATGGACATGACGTTGAAAATATGGGAGATAGAAACGGGTAAGTTAGTTGATACGATAAGGCTGCCGTGGATTCCCTATCATATCGCACATGTGCCGGATAGGCCGGGTACGATAATCACGGCAAACGGCAACGGGACGCTGACTTTGCTGGATGTGTCGGGGGTTTAAAGGCACGCCGGTGTGGCGCGCCACCACACCGGCAAAGACGCGGCTCTATTCGATAGTCCTGCTTATCAGACTGTCCCGCTCCTGCACGCAGTCTCTGTAACCCTTTTCTAATCTTGCGATTTTCTCCCTGTGGATATGCCTCTCGCCCTTGAGGATATTTATTTCCTTGGCATAGGCATTTATCTTTTTCAGGGCGGCGCTGATTTTTGTCTCCAGATAGCTTATATCCCTGAGCAGGTCTGCCTTCTCTTCCTGCAGCTCCTCAATCCGGCCCTTATATACCTGCGCCTCGTATTTGGTCTTATCAGACAGCGCCTTCATGTCAACTACATATGACTGGGAACTGTTTCGTTCTTCAATCAGGTGTTCTATCTCCGCCTGAAGCTCTCTCTTTGACGGGATTTCACGGTTTATAGTCTCGATTGTCCTTTGGAGGTCCTGTTTTTCTGTCCTCAGGTTCGTTATCAACTCCCTTGAGGATTTAACGTCACGCTCCAGCGAGGCGTTTATGGAAAGTACATCGTTAAGTTGTTTCTCCATGTTTTGAATACAGAGAAACATATCCCTTATGGTCTTTCCCACGTCAACTGTGCCGCTTGCGTCTCTTAACAGCTCAACACCCCGTATTTCGGGCAGCGTGCTGGACAACGCCCATGACGCTGCGGCCCCACCGCCGACAGCCTCACCGGGTGTTACTAAGGACATGTCCTGTATCTCGAATTCGTTCATATTCTCCATGGTTACCCCTTCTTGTAATAAGATAACTTAGTTGTTTTTTCAACCGCCTTCATAGCGCTAAACAGATTCGCTAATGCCTTAGATGTCCATTCGATTTTCTCTATCAGATAGTCCAGCTCATCAAACTTCTGGGGGACTTCATATTCAATCATCGTTACCTTGTTCTTCAGGGCGGCTATCTCGCCCTTTGTGAAATCTATCCCTAATATCGTATTGCCGAGGTTAGAGATATGGCCACTAAGCTCCTCTGATATCCTGTTATAGATATTGACAAGGCCAGCCTTTTCCGCTTCAAGGAAGTCTATCTCGGCAATCAGGCCGCTTTCGTCGGCGATTGGCTTTAAGAGCGCCCGCCTCAAATCTGTCGCCGAATCAGAGAGTTTCGCTATCTTCTTGTTCTTTTCAAACAGTTGAATCTCCAACTCCTTTATCTGCCTTTGCAGCTTGTGATTTTCTGTTTCAAGGGCTTCTATGTCGCTTTCGAGGCCATTTTTCTCAGAGAGGAGCCTGTCCCTGTGGGCGCGCAGCTCCTCCTTGTTCTCCCCTACCCGCTCCATCATAGAGTCCCTCTGCGTCTCCGTAATAACCTCCCGGTCGGCCTCAAACGGCGTATCAGTTGATTGATTGAGTTCATTCATATCTCATATACCTCGCATTACACATTCAGGAGGTTTATAAGCTCAGCCTTTGTAAAGGTATCATCACACTCCACTCCCAGTCCCTCACACATTGAGATAAGCTCCGCCTTTGACATCCTCTTGAGTTCTGATGATGTTGGTTTATTGATATTGGCAGGCACGCCTGCCTCGGCTGCCGACTCGGCGTCCACATCAGAGTCAGCCAGTTCAGCGGCAAGGTCTGACACCTCAGAAGCGGCGGCAGGTTCGTCCACCTCCGGAAGTGCGGTGTCTTCTGTATGAGACGCCTCAGATTGCTCATAGGATGGCTCAGATTGCTTCACCTCATATTTATCAACCGCCTCAGCCGGGGCGGCAGACACGCCAACACCCGCATATTGCTCAACCACGGCGTCCCCAATCCCAAGCATCCTCTCCCTTTGCCACCAGTCTTTCAACTCGTTAACGGCGGTGGCCAGCGCATCTCCGGTAAGCTCTATGTTGAAGGTTATGTCCTTTGCTGTAATCATCTTTATGGCCTCAAGGGACTTCTGTCTTATTTCAATGGCCTCGTCTGCCAGTGTCCTTATAAGCGGCAGCACGGCGGAGGCGTCCTTAATATTGGCAAGGGCCGACACGGCCGCCTTCCTGACCAAATCATCCTTGTCCTGGAGGCTCTGAATCAGACCCGGCACCGCCTCAGAGATGTCCTTCCAGCCCAAAAACGTAACGGCCTGGCGGCGTACCTCAGCGTGCTCATCCTTCAGTGCGTCCATGAGATAGGGGATTATCTCATCGTCCTTGCCGAGTTTATACAGCCCCCTAAGGCTGTTTACGCGCACCTTATGGTTTGCACCGGAGGACATTTCCTTACATAGCCCAACGGCCTTAGCGTCTCCTATGCTTATCAGGGAATTAATCACCTCGGCGGTCAGATAGTGGTTGCCATATTTTACGGCGTCAAGCAGCACATCAACGGCCGCCTTGTTGCCCATCTTGCCAAGCTCGGTAGCGGCAAGTATCTTTACATCCATTTCCATGTCAAGCAGGTCGTTGGCTATCTTATTGAATATGGCCTTGTCGCTGTCGGTCTCAAACTTGCCGTGTTTCAGCGCCTTTTCGATGGCTGATTTGAGCTGGGAATCAATCTGGGCCTCGGTCAATTTTTGTTTCTTCTTCGCAAGTTTAGGCTCTCGTCTGGCCTCAGATTTCCTCAGACCTTCCTCTCTGCCTGTCTCTTCCAGTTCTAAGATTCTGCCTCTCAGCCTCTGTATCTCCTTCTCAAACTCCCTGACCTCCTCTATCATGTTTCTGACCTTGTCGGATTCAAGTTTGTCGGCTGAGGCACCCTCCTTTCCAATTTCAAAATAGAGATTCTTTATCTTACCCTCATATTCAGTTATCTTGTCTCTAAGCTCATCTTTTCCCGCGGCAAGGTTCATAGCGCCCTTTTTGACCGCGCTGAAATCAATCCGCATTGTGTATTCACCCATCTTCGCAATGCCACCGACAATTAAATCAGCGGTCTTCTTAGACAAATCAACGGTAGAGTCCACTATGCCGGGGGTTGCCTTCTTTACGGCGTTGGCCGTCTTATTAAACAAGTCCACCGTATAGTCAAACGATTTCAGCGTCGCGGCACCGGTTGCGTTAAGCGCCCTTGCCACACCACCCCATAAACCTTTTCTTTTTTCCTCTTCCATGTTTAATCCCTCCTGAAATGCTATATTTTAGATTATACCCAAAATCAGTTTTACCGAAACAATAAGCAATAATACCGCGATAACCTTTTTTATAACCTCAGAGTCAACGGCCATAGCGAGCCTTGCGCCATAGTACGCGCCAAGTATCGTGCCAATCCCAAGAAATACCGTATAGTCGAGGTCTATGGTCTTTAGTCCCGCAAATATCATCACGCCAAAGAAACTCGTAATAACGATGATAAAATGCGACGTTGCAGCGGCTATATGAATTGGAATGCCTATGAAGCTCATCAGCGGCACATGCATCAGGCCGCCCCCTACCCCCAAAAGCCCTGAGAGTATGCCCACCAGAAAACTCCCGCCAAACCCCACCGCCATATCCGGGCTGTACGTGTGCGTCTCTCCGGTTGAGTCATAAACCACGCGCGTAGTCGGCTCTGTTTGCGATTTTGAGCAGACAAGATAAAACTCATCCACAAAGACAAGGGTATAAGTAACGGCCATCAAAAGCAGGGCAAATATAACAGAAAACACCACCATGTTAAACTGCTGCGAGAGAATTGCCCCAATCACCACGCCGGGCACGGCCACTACCGAAAACTTCACCCCAAGCCCGTAATCTATCCTCTCCTGCGACATATAGGCAAACGTACCCGAAAGCGCGTTCAAAAACACCACCGCGGTGGATGTCCCTATGGCGTGCTGCGGCGTAAATCCATACATAATTAATAGTATAGGTACGAGAATAAACCCGCCTCCAGCCCCCACCAGCGTGCCGACAAGACCCACAAACACCCCCGTCAGCACAACTGGAACTACGCCGAAAAACCCCTGTATCATGTCGTGTTGAGCGTCGGGGCGCACAAACGCGCAGCCGCCCAGAAGCGCAGCCGCCCCCACAAGGGCTAAGGCAAGGCAAACACGCCTGAGCATTGCCTGTCTCATCGTATCTCGTTCACTATGGCAAGTGCCAGTTTCTCTACGGCGGTCTTATACTCCTGCGAGAGCTTGGCCAATATAGCGTTTATGCTTCCGGCGTATTCGTTTATCGGGCCTAAGACCTCTATGAGTTTTTCGTCGGCCTCCTCATCCAGCATCATGCACTGTAACTGATTGTCCAGGTCTTCGATTTCGGCCTTCCCCTCATCAACCTCATTATTTAGCGTAGCACAACGCGCGGAGAATTCCTCTTCGTCCTTTATAGAACTTTCCGCCGCTGCCACAGCGCTTGTGAGTTCGGAGATCTTCTTTTTGTGACCGTCAACCGTGGCTGTCAACGAATCTTTTTTCGCCGTAAGATATTCTATTTCCGAGAGAAGGTCTTCTTTGCTTTCCGCCGAGGTGAGCGCGGATATTCTGACCTGAAGGTTGTCTATGAACACGGTCAGGGTTTCTTTTTTTCTTCTCAGCATATCTGCGTTTGTTCTTAACGTCGGCAATTCGTTCTCAAGAGATTTAAGCTCTCCCTTTGCCCGGTTAATCATAGCGGTGGTTTCTACGACGTAGAGTTCAGCCTCACTTTTCTTGTCCGCAAGTCTGTCTCTTGAGGGAATTTTTGTAAATAGATGTTCCCTGCGGTTTACCAGCGATTCGTATTCAGCGTTCAGAGAGCGATAGGAATCCTCTTTTTGAGCCAGCTCACGGTCAAGCCTTTCTTTTTCTCTTAATTTTTCCTCATACTCAGGGGTCAGCCTGTTTACCTTTAGCTCAAGCGCCCTTACTCTTTCTGTAAGTGTGTCTATGTCGGAGTTCCTTTGCTGCAGGACTGCGGCCTTCTTTTCTAAGTCAAGGATTTGGTCAAGCTCTCTTATGGCGGCGTCTTTTTCCGCCTTAAACTCTTCAATCTGGTTCTTAATCTCTCTTGAGCGGTCCTCCATATTACAGAGGACTGATTGCAGTTCTGCCAATTTTTTCTGCACCCGTTCAAAGTATTCCTTTTTGTATTCTATTTCCTGCTGCTTTCTCTGAATATCCGTCTCTAACGAAATCTTGTCTTTTTTCAGGACAAGGTTTGTGCCAACCTCGTTAATCAGCCTGACCATGTCCTGCTTTGTATAAGTCGTCTGCTCATCCATCAACTTATTCATGTGGCCGACCTCGCAATTTCACCGAGGGCTGCAGTGCCCTCCTCTATGTACATCAGTTCGCTTTCGAGCCTGAGCTTTGTGTCAAGGGCCTTTTCGAAATTCTCCAACTCCAGGTCCTTTTTCCTTTTCGATTCCCCATGTTTAGTCAGATTTACCCTGGCCTCGGCAATCTTCTCGTTACACGCCAGGAGTTCTTTCTCAAGGGCGGGGGCGTTTGCCCTGTTTGCCGCGTTGACGGCCTTGATTTCGTCAAGTGTCCCGGTTTGTTTGTCCAGCTCCCTTTGCAGCTTGCCACAGTCAAGACTCAGCGCCCTGTCCTTGTCCTCAAGGCTCTCAACCTCCCCTATCAGAGACGCCTTTTGGGCGGTGAGTTCCTTTAATTCCCGGTTCGCTTGTTCAAGGGCGGCAAGGCTTTGCTCAAGCTCACTGATTTGTGCCTCAAGCGCCGTGGTCTCCGGGGCGGCCTCCGCCACATATGCCCGTAAATCCTTAATCTCCGCGGTGTGCTCATCAATGCCGGTTGTAATGGTGCCGAGCTGCCCGGCAAGCCGCTCAGCCTCAATAAATATCTTCGCCACGCCCTCAAGCACGGCGACCTCCTCAACGAGAGCCTTCCTCCGGGGCTGCATGTCCGCGATTGTCAACGACAACCTCTCCACCACCGCCAACTTATCGGCAAGGGTCTGCTCATACAGCTTTGTGTTGGATTCCACCTCAAGGAGGAGTTTATTCAATTCCCTTTGCTTTGCGCCGAGGGTTCTTAAAATACTTTCCTGCCTGTTGAACTCCTGTTCAACGCCGCCCGCGGTGCCGGCCATAGCGCGCCTCTTTTTCAGCGCGAATATGTGCCCCTGCATCTCCTTCATCTCTTTCTCATGCACTGCCATCTCTACATTAAAGAGGCGAGTTCTGTCAGTACCCTCAGTGAGTTGCGTATTGGCAAGGGCAAGCGCTCCGGCTAACTCTTTGAGTTCTTTAGAGAACCTCGCGTGCTTGTCCCGCAGCTCTGTTATCTCGCCTGTGAGGACTATGTTGTCCGGGGACAGGAGCGGGTCGGCTGTTTTATCAATGTTGGCAAGTATCGGCATGGTTAAACACCCCGCATAAAGGTTTCCCATTGCTGTTGAATGACGGCGAGCCTATCGTCGGCATCGTTCTTTTCTTTCAACACACGTTCGTAGGCGGCCTTCAATATTTGATGCTCACCGCTGAGCTTTTTCATCGAGTCATTGAGTTCGTCCAGCTTGCTGGTATCTTTCATAATGTCGTTGATCTTCTTTCTTAACTCTACGTTTTTCTTCTCAAGACGCTGGACACTGTCGCTGAGAATCTTCTTAATCTCGTCCGTAGCCGCACGCGACTGCGCCATCAGGCTCTCAGATATGGGCCTTTTTGAAATAACAGCATCCTCCAGATTACCCACAGCCGAGAGGAGTTTCTCCAGAAACGCGTTCTTTTCGTTTGCCCCAAGGCTCATAGCCTTACTTATCAGTTCGTTCGATAACATATTTCAACCTCGTTCAGATTTCATTTAATTGCCACGTGGTTAGCTCCGTTAATAAAAAACTGGATTCCTGCTTTCGCAGGAATGACAGACTGATGTATTCATTTGTCCTGCCCTGCCTGTCATTCCTGCGAAAGCAGGAATCCAGAGAACCCTCTATCTGAGTTAACGTCATCGGCATTAGTGTACCTGCGGCGCCTTCCCAGCACCCGCTATCGCGCCGGATACCGGCAACGGCTCGAATCTGAAAATCACGTTATAGACATTCCCAGGGAACATCTTCAATCTGGAGTTGTAGAAATTCGCTATCCTGTTATAGCTGATACGGCTTTCGGCTATCTTCGTCTCCGTGTCTGAGAGTTCCCTCATCAGGGTGTTATACGCCTCTGAGGCCTTCAGCGCGGGGTATGCCTCGGCAACCGCCTGAAATTTCGACAACAAGGCCTTGCTGTCAGAAAGGGCGTCCGCCTTGCCCGCCGCATCCCCTGATGAACCCGCCGCCTTTGCCGATTTCTCAAGTGCCTGAAGCTCCAGCGTCTTAACCGCGCTCCTTACCTCCGCCACATGGCCAAACAACGTCTTTTCGTAGTTCATATAGTTGTTGGCGCTGCTGATGAGGTTCGGGATAAGGTCTGCCCGCCTTTGCAGTTGCGCCTCTATGTGCGCCTTTTCCATCATTGCCTGATACACGTTTATCGTGAAATAGTTATAGTAATAGACTGCTCCACACAGACCAGCAAGGATGAGGGACACTATGGCGATTTTTATCGCCGACGACTGCTTCGTCCACACCTTCTCAGAGAGCCTCATAAGAGGCCCCTTTCTCCTCATGCTGACCTCGGGCACGTCGCCAAGCAGCCCAAGGTCCTTTGCATAGACCTTTTTCAGTATGTCGTTTAGCTGGTCGTTGTCAGTCATATTACCGTTATCCTTTTACCGTTATGAACATCGGATGCCCTGAGCGCACTATATCAAGGAGTATCCCATCAACAGGGTTTGCCTTTTGCGCAACCTTAATAAAGGACATCATGTCTTTTACGGGTTGATTGTTTACCGCCCTTATGACATCACCGCGAGCAACGCCTGACGCCGCCAGAATCCCACCCGTGTCTGCCACATATACGCCCGTCGTGTAGCCCTGAAGTGCGGTCAGCAAGGGTGATATCTCAGCTCCAAGCCAATCAAACTCCTTAGGCTGCTTCGCCTGTGGCAGTTGCGGCAACTGAGGAGGATACGCGCCTGTGCGCATCTTGACGGTCTTTCTCACTCCGGCGCTTAACATGGCGACTTCGAACTTCGCGCCAACCTTTTTTGCGGCCATCGTCTTTTTAAAGTCATCAACCGTCATCACGCGCTGCCCGTCAAGCCTCATAATAATATCGCCACGTTTGATACCGGCAGTGTCAGCCGGTGTGCCTGGAAACACGGTGTCAACCAATACGCCGCCCGAGTGTGCCAGATTAAACTGCTTCGCAACCACTGTGTCAACGTCCAACAGCACCGCGCCAAAAAAAGGATCACCGCCCTGCTGCCCTGCCGCCACGGCAATCGCCCCGGCCGCCGCGCCACCGGCCTGTCTCGATGGACAGAGCTGCGGGTGGCAGTCTATGCACCTGCCCCTGTACTGATGAGGGGGTTGGAGCATCTGCCCGCCGGGAAGTTTAAATGAGTTGCCTATCTGTCTGCCCTGCTTTGACCAAGCCGCTATCTGCCCTGCCGCCGCCTGTGTGGGCGTGTTATTAAAATCCACAACTCCGGCCACCAAAGTCGAGGCCATATTGACGGGAATCGAAAACGCGATTCCACTAAAAGACCCCGTCGGTGAATATATCGCCGTATTAATACCTATTACCTCGCCTCTGGCATTGACAAGAGGGCCACCGCTGTTGCCCTTGTTTATCGGGGTGTCTGTCTGGAACATCCCCTCATAAACCTTGCCGCCTATGCTTATTGAGCGGTTTCGGCCACTGATTATACCGGAGGTTATCGTCTGGTCAAATCCGAATGGACTGCCCATAGCAAGGACAACATCGCCTGACCTCACGACATCTGAATCCCCTAAGACCGCCGCGGGAAACGGCCCGTCACCAACGAGCCTAAGCAAGGCCAAATCAGTGGACTTATCCACGTTTACGACCTTCATCGGGTATTCCCTTGCCCCACCAGCACCATAAACCGTGCCCTTAAATGACGCGGCACCTTCAATTACATGAAAACTGGTCAACACAAACCCCGCAGGTTCAACAATCACGCCCGACCCAACACGCGTGTAGTTTTCCACGGGCATACCGGCTACCAGCGCAGGGCTATTTTGAGGCTGAACGGCTGCCGCCGGGGCAGGGTCAGTTGGCGGCGTGGTGTTTATGACAACATCTATGCTTATCAGCGCCGGTCTCACAGTCTCAATTATATTGTGGTAACTGTCCTGGACGGTGTTAACGACGGTCGGCCCGGCCACCGTATTGTAATACTTATTAGGGACGTCAACGCCGGTGATCTTATTGTTTATCGCTTTTTTAATGTCGTCAGTCTCAATCAAATTCTTTACTATGCCGCCCTCTCTGTAGCTCTCAAACAATGTCCAGCCAAGGGTGATTACCGCCAAAAGTACAAGCGTCCATATCCACGGCTTAAAACTCCTCGGACAGCTCACCTGTGGCGGCTGCTGCGAATATCCCTTTGAGTCATTTTGTTTATAATCGTTTCTAGTCTCTGCCATATCGTTCTCCTATCGGTCTCTTTCGCCAGCAGTTTCGTCATGAGGCATCTTCCCGTTGAAATTTTTGACCTTCGCCTTCAATCCCGTGTTTCTTATACCAGCAACCAACGCAACAAAACCGCCAAACAGCAACGCCACCGGCAGCAAGGCCAAAAACACATCCACCACATACCACCAATACGTCACCATACCCCACAGGCCAAGACACATTGCTATCAAACCAAACACTATACTCAGCATATTTATACTCCTTTAGTTGAATTATTTATATTTTTCAATGGGCATCCCATCGTTTTTTTCCCGTTAAACGGCCTTCTCCTCATTTTGTAGCGCCATCTTAAAATACTTCACCGCCTCCTCCCTCTGCCCCTTTGCCTCATAGGCAAGGCCGATGCTCTGGTATGCCTTGATGAGATTCGGCTTAATGGAGACCGCCTTTTTGTAGGACTCAATGGCGTTGTCGTAGTCGGACATGTTGTCATAGACGAGGCCTAGTTTGTAGTATGCCTCTGCGTAGGCGGGGTCTAATTTTATCGCCTCAAGGAGCGCCCACTGCGCCTTGGGGTTGTCGTCAACCATGAAATAGGCCGAACCTAAATAGAATAAGCTCAGGGCCGAGCTCCTGTCTAAGTTCGTCGCCCTGCCGAGCGATTCTATGGCCTCGTTGGGAAGGCCGACCTTAAGATATGTCCTGCCTATCTCATAGAGCGCCTCCGCGTTTACCGTATCAACGTCCAGCACCTTTTTAAAACTCCTTATGGCGCCTTCATAGTCCCCTTTATCTCTCAACTTCGTCCCTACATCCATGTAAATGCCTTTGGCGTCCGCGGGATTGAGCTGCAACATCTTGTTGTAGCCATTTACAAGCGAATCCATAAACATCTTCCCCTTTATTGATACAGTTCTCAGAAAAACCTTTAAGTCCCCTGTATCCACATTAATCCCCATACACTAAACCTCCTCAGGTAGCTTCATATTATTGAATGTCCCAAAATTATCAGCACAATCCACACGTAAAACATCAACTGCTGCGAATGTACCAGTTTCATCTCCCTGTAATACCTGTACGGCCACTTAAAATACATCATACCACCCACTACCGAAAGCCAGACCGTTACTAAAAATGACATTTGAAGTATGACATTCCTCTCGTCGGCATAGTGGCCGTGAAAAAGCGTAACCCATAGACCAAGCAGGTTAAGCAGTATGTGCCACCTCAGGTAGCCCTGAAAGAACCGCGCTATCTCCTTAGTCTGGCCAAGAAGCTGCCTCGCTATTACCTTTGCCGGATAGTACGCGTTGGCCACAATAAACAGGACAGCGGCAATTGTTCCCAGAAAATCTAACCTCGGCATCAGTTCCAAAACCTCCACTTTTCAATCGGATACGCCCTCACAAACACAGCGTCGAGGCCCTCTATCTTATTGAGTATTATCGCCTTGACCTGCTCTACCATCGTATGGGTCTCTAAGACTGTAAAGGTGCGAGCTACCTCTATGTCTATGTCAACGCTGCACTTCTGCCCCATGCACCGTGAGCGTATCGCCCGCACACCCTCGATTCCCCTTACCCTTTGGCAGATGTTTTTTATATCCTCAAGCGTGTCCCTGTCCATTGATATGTCAATCAGGCCGTGTACGCCCTTCATAAACATCTCCACCCCTATATGAAACACAAATATGGACACGACCAACGCCGCCACTGTGTCCGAATATATAAAGCCCAGCTTCGTCCCTATCAGGCCAAGGAGCACCGCCACAGAAGTAAGGCTGTCTGCCTTGGACTCCGCCGCGTCGGCGAGCATCGCCGGGCTGTTAAGCTGCGTCCCCGCGCATGTGTTTGACGTGTACATGAGATAGCTGTAAAACAACGATATAACAGTCGCCAGAAGGGCGGCGTTGCCCGGTATGGCGTGTGAGCCGTCTTTAAAGCTGTGCAGGGCGTCAACCAAAATCAAACTGGCACATAAGAATATGAAAAGGGCTGCCGATATGGTGCTTATATATTCCACCTTGCCGTGCCCGTAGGGATGCCCCGCGTCTTTGGGCTTGCCAGATATCCTCAGCGCTATGAGTACAAACAGCGACGACACCCCATCGGCTATGGAATGAACCCCGTCGGCCATCAACCCTTTGCTGCCGGTAAGGCCGCCCACGACGAACTTAAAAATAGAGATGGTAAAATTCCCTATCGCACTCAGTATCGGCGACCACTTGCCGCATCTCGTACACTCAGGATACTTCATTTGTCTCCCTTGTCAAACATATTTGTAAAATCAAGCCTTGCAACCACCGGCACAATGTCCGCCCCCTTGTCCGCGGTGTTGAACTGCGCCTTCTTAAACCCGTGTGTCCATGCCGCAAGATTATACGGGAACAGCCTCAAAAAAGTATTGTACTCCGCAACGGCGTCATTATAGTGCAGCCGTGCCAGCACCACGCCCTGCTCGGCCTTGCAGATAGTCTGCATGAAATACAGATAAGGCCCCTTGGCCTTCAGGTTTGGCGAGGCCTCGGCAAGGGCCTTAAGTCTGCCCACGAGGTCGGCCACCTCGTCCTGCATTTGCCTGGTTTCAGCAACATTGATACCTGCCCCGGCCCTGATTGCCCCGCTTAACTCAATGAGCACATTAAAGAGCCTCTTCTCCGTCTCTATATACGTGTCCACGGCAAAGGCGGCCTTTTTGTATATATTCTTCCGCTTTTGCAGTTCAATTTCGAGCTGCCCGTGCGATATATGCAAAAAGTGCTCCTCGTCAATCAGTCTGTTATACAGGAGTATGTCTGAGACAATTTTTATCAACAGTATCGCCCCAACGGCATATAACAGGTATCTTAGTCCCCTATTATTCGCTGTCATCATTCGCCCTCATATCGGCCCAATTCGTCGCCATCTATCCATGTGCTGAAGTATTTTCTTGCCTGATTTCCTATCATCATCGTGGTTGCCACGTTTACTGATATACCAAGTGGAATACCCAATACAGGCAAAAACTTATACCACTTACTTAACAGGCGGGGGACAACCTTCTCCGCCACCTCGGCAGCCGCCCTTGCCAGCCCGGTCTTTATATAATCCTCAGCAAGCGTGTCCACCGTCTTTCTCAACACGCCCGCCGTTACCGCCTTTGCCGCCGCCGCCGAACCAGAAAATCCCACCAAAGCCAGCGCCGCCGCCTTCAGCTCATCATCATCCATGTTAACGTCATACGCCACCGACAGGGCATAACACAGCTCTACCTGCATCCTCAGCACGATTGCAAGGTCAACAGCGCCCCCAATGAGCGCGGTGCCAAATGACCCCACTACGGGCAGCGCCGCCGGTATTGATGTCAGCCCCCCTATGCCGCCCGCCTTTATGGCCGCGTTCTTAATCAGCTTGCTGCCAATGGCGTAGGCTATGTACTTGTGCGGCTTTGTGCCGCCGTGAGCTAAATCGTATTCGTTTATCATCTCTTTGACCTCCTGCCTGATAGACGGCAGGTACGTCCCCGATACGGTCAGTATCTTATCAAACCAATCTATATGTTCCATTTAGTTATTAACCTCCATCGCTATGGCATGTACGGCTCTATGGCCAGATTAATTCCCACTATATTATCAACGCGCTTCATAAGCGTCTCCTCCACCTGGCGGCCTATCATATAGCCGTTGTCAAGCGTCCTGGCGTGGTCAACCTTTATCACTATCTCCACCCATATGCCCTGCCCTACCTTCCTCGCGTTTATCGAGGCTACACGTTTAACACCGGGGACGAGCATTGCAAAGTGGTTCATCTGCCGTATGATAGCCGGGCTTATGGAGGAATCCATTATCCCCTTTAATGAATCATTGAGCATCGAGGCGCTCAGTCTTATAAGGTCGAGTGTCTCTATGACGGCAACCAGCGGGTCAGCAAAGTAAAACCCAAACCTTGTGAGCACTATTGCCCCCGCCACAAAGGCGGAGGACACGGCGTCTGAATGGTTGTGTTTGGCGTTGGCAAGCATTGCAGGGCTGCCGCGGCGCTGCCCCACACAGTGCAGATATGATGACAGTTTATAATTGGCGATAACTGACACAATCGCCGCCCAGAAGGCTATGAACTTGGGCGGTTTTACCGTACCGTGAAACGCCCCCCACACGTCCTTTACCGAGTGAATGAACAGGAACAGTGTGCCGATTATTATGAGCAGGCTTATCAGGAAGATTGCCACGAACTCTATCTTGCCGTGGCCGTAGTGGTGGTCGTCGTCGGCGGGTTTGCCGGATATTTTTACCCCGACCAACACCACAAGCGACGTCAGGAAGTCTTTGAACGAATATAAAGAATCACCAATAACGGCCTTGGAGCCGCTTATGATACCGACAATCAGCTTAAACACCGCAAGCAGGAGATTAGAGCCGACGGCTATGCCGCTGGCCTTTCTCTCGCAGGTGTAGCACTGAGCGTAGGTCAGATTATCTTGTGACAGTTTGTGCATTGCCCTCTGTCCCTGTGGGGCGGTTTTGCCCCCCACGCGATTGGCGGTGGTGTTACGGTTAGTACATCGCCTGCGTCCTTAGCAAGCTGTCCTGTGTTTGCGGCGGTTTTAGAAATGGCATGACACTTGTTGCACGGGCCGTAGTAGCCGTGGGGCGCGGTGTCAGTAGGCAGTATCATCGGGGCTGCCTCCATTTGGGCTATGCCCAGGACATCCGCCGCGGTAACCGTTATCTTTTTCTGCGCGCCCGTCCTGTAAACCGTTACAACTGCCTGTTTCGCATTAGCAGCCGGCCTTGTGGCCGCCCTGAAAGTAAGCAGGTCTGTTACCTCTGCGTCGTTGATTGCCGTGATGACATCCCCCGCAAAAAGGCCGGAGTATGCCGCCACAAGCGTTACCTCATCTACGAGGACGCCCTTCACGTTTAACGGGATACTATTGGCCGTGGCGATTGCCGGCGTCAGTGGAATAGTCTCAAGGCCTATCCAGTGGCCCTCCTGGAGAATCAGCTCAAGCGGTGATATGGCCACCGCCGGTGCTGGGACCGCCGTATTAGCCGTGTCTAACTGAGGGGCATACACCCCCTGCTGCGTGTCAGGCACTCCGGGCTGTGGCTGGCCGGGCTGTGCCGCGTTAGGGTCGTAGAACTGGGCATACGGGTCTGCGCCGTTTGCGGCGTTTGCGGCATTTGGGTTCTGAGCCTGCGCGTCTGTGTTGTTATTACCCTGGGCGGCACCCTGAGCGCCCTTTTGCCAT
The DNA here is from genome assembly GCA_015233685.1 of Nitrospirota bacterium. GTDB lineage: Bacteria > Nitrospirota > Thermodesulfovibrionia > Thermodesulfovibrionales > Magnetobacteriaceae > Magnetominusculus > Magnetominusculus dajiuhuensis. Next base: position 15,430 of record JADFXF010000031.1, read on the forward strand.
GCGACGATCTCCGGTGATTGGGCGTTATTACGAACATTATTTATCATCCCCTCTTCCCAGCCGTCACGTTTCAGGAGCTTGGCCGGATTGAAGATAAGCAGATAGGCCGCTGTGCCGATTATCAGCGCGATTATCAGGTAATTTAAATACCGCCAGAGATGATTCATAGCTCAGCTCGTTGCCTCGTCGCTGGTGGCCTCGCTGTTTGGCTCCATAAGTTCATTGAATTTTTCCTTCACCTTTGCCGCCAACTTACTGGCCATCTCCGGCTCCTGCCTCTTAAATATCTCATAAAACAGCGTACTTACGAAAACCCCTAAAAATACCCCTGCCAATATCTTCGACATCTCAAATTCCTCCTTATATTCAATACGCGCGTCAACGCGTGATTAACCGTCAGTCTGCCCTGTCGCTTCCTTCTTCGTGATCTTCCTCAACATGTTCCTCGTGCGTGTGTTCCTCGTGAGTGTGCGGCTCGTCGTGTGTGTGCTCTTGCTCGTGCGTATGCGGCTCATCGTGCGCGATCTCTTGCTCACGCATATACCCTTCCTCGTGTGTGTACTCTTCCTCGTGCGTATGATGTTCGTCATAAATGTGCTGGTCTTCATGTGTATGTGGCTCATCGTGCGTATGCGCCTCTTCGTGGGTGTGTGGCTCATCCTGTGGTGTGCATGAGCAAGAACAGCTTGATGGATAGAGCCTGCTTTGGCGCTCTGCGACGCACTGTTCATATCTCTTTTCTGTCTCATCAAGGTCAATCAGGAGCTCTCTGATGTCCTTGTCCGCAAAAACAACCTGCTCCGGGTCGGTCTTTCTCAGGGCAGCAACCCGCGCCCCCAAAATGCTGACCAGCCCCTGCCTTTTCTTTTTCAGAAAATGAATATCATACGTGAGAATGACCCCTTTGGCCGAGCACCTCGCGGCCTCAGACACCTTGTCCACCATACCCACAAACAAATCCCCTAAGTGCTCCATCCTATACCTGAATCCTGTCTCCATTTTCTAAAACCTCCTGTAAATCATTCGGTTAAAAATCCCTTATTTCCTGTTCCATCTTTCTCTTCTTTATCTTTTGCTGAATCCCTTTGACAATCAAAAAACTTATTATGGTCAGGGCTGACCCCATCGCCATGCTTACGACAATTATCAGACTCAGCCGCATGTGAATGGGGCTGCCTATAAAAAACTTCATAGGCACGGGGCCTGTATTCTCATCAATAAATACCGCAAACAGAAACAGCGCCGCTATCAGCGGTAAGAAAAACTTCTTTGTTAATAACTTTTCCATAGTACGGCTCCCAATCCCCAACTCAATGTCCTGATTTTACTGTCTTAACTTATCTTATTTGGCTCTATCCTTAAGTTCGTGCCAGTATTCATCCGGCATATCCCTGCAAAGCATCAGCGCGCCGTTTGCCCCGGCGTAAAGCGGCTCCTCCACGGTTGTCACCTTGCCATAGCCCAACTTTTCTATCATAAACTCCTCTATCTCCCTCTTTAAGCCAACTATCTGGCTGCCTCCACCGGCAAGTATTACGTTTTCCTTCAGGTGCATCTGAAACTCAGGGTCAAACGAGGCAATGAGTTTCCTTATGCCCTCAACGATGTCCGGCACGATTGCCTTGCACGCCAGCCGCAGCTCAGCCGTTACGTCATGCTTTACGGGCTTGCCCTTGACGGGCAGCTCTATATAAATGCTGTCGCCGCGCTGGGATATGTTGGAGTTTTCCTCTTTGAATTTCTTGACCATATTTACGGTGAAATTCGCATCTGTATATTTCTTTGTGAGCAGCTCATAAAAAACCTGGTCAACATAATCACCGGCCTTCATTGTCGTTATCTGGTCATCGTCTGTGGGCATGGTGCCGTGCATCCTGCAAAGGTCAACCGTGCCGGCCCCTATATCCACTATGAAGGCGTTTGTCAGCAGCCCAAGCCCATACGCAACCGCAAACGGCTCTGACACATACATCACATCGTCAAGTATCCCACGGGCTATCTCAAGCATTGCCTTTTTGTTCTTCCTGCTTGCCAGAGCAGGGGCGCCCAGCACACCTCTTACGAGTACATTGCTGCCCCCGCCGGGGTCGGCCTCAAGGGCAATCTCAATAAGACGCTTTAGTAACGCCCTCGCCGCCTCTATCGCCCTTTTATACTCCGGAGAATTCTCGTCCAGGTCCTGCGCAATCTTCAGCATCCCCTTGTCAAACGGCCTGTGCATCTCTAATGACATCCTGTGCTTGAGCGCCTCGTCTCCAAATACGATGTCCTTGCCAAACAGCTTCCTCGCAACAGCGTCTTTTGGATAGCCCACAACGCTCGGCAAATACGTCCTGACGCCGTTGTCACACGCTATGACGCTCCTTGATGTGCCCAAATCTATACCAACGTTAATAACCCTCTTGTTAACCATTGTAACCGTCTCCTTTTGAGTCAGTTTGATAACTAAATCGGGTTATTATAGCATTTTGGTATAAACTATTATTTCCTGCGTAGTTAACTACGTTAAGAAAAAAACTGGATTCCTGCTTTCGCAGGAATGACAGACAGGACAGAAATGACAAATAGGTCAGACAAGACAGGACAGAGGGACACATAGACCTGTCATTCCTGCGAAAGCAGGAATCCAGAGAACCCTCTACCGGGGTCAACCCCACAGGCATCAAACTATTTTCTATTCCAATTATTATCTGCTCCTCCATCTTCAAAGAAATGACAATCTCTACTGCCCATTTTGCCCATCTACCATCAGATCAATATTTTCATTTACTATGTTTCTCAGGAACATTAGTCTGTCTTCAGTAAGTTTCTTGCCCTTGACATGCAGACCCTCGTTTGTGGCAATTATACCGTGCTTTTCGATGTATGACAATCTTTCCTCAAGTTGTGAAAGCCTTGTCTCAAGAGCCTCAGGCGACTCAAGTTTCCCTCTGCGGCAGGAGAAGACTTTGCTGATTGCCTGCGAGGCAACAGAAAGACTGTCCGACAATCCGCTTACTGTCTTGTCGTAGGCAGCCCCGGCAATCTTCATAACCGGGGTAAAAACAGTCGGGCCGACCGCATCAGCAACCGGCTCAACGGCATAAGCGGCGACCACACCCCCCTTCTTAATGTAGCTGAACAGGACAAGGCCCGTATATTCAACAAACGCATACGAATACTGCACTGATTCGCACAACACACCCGCCCCCGCGTCCAAGTACTTCTTCCCTATGTCCAGCATATCAACATCCCTCCTCGTTTATATCTGCATGTACGTTTACTTTTGACCATAACAAACGCCACGCATCTCCGAATATATCTAAACATATCTGGCAATACCATACATCACTCCCAAAGACCATGCCACCATCACAACACCGTTATCAGAGACGCTAACTATGAGACGTTATTAGAGACGTTATTAGAGACGTTATTAGAGACGTTATTAGAGACGTTATTAGAGACGTTATTAGAGACGTTATTAGAGACGTTATTAATCAAATAGCGTACCGCCTCAGTCCCTTCAATGTCAAGTCTTTTTTTTATCTTTTTTTCTCCTCACCCCTCACACCAGAGCTATACCGCCGCATTCCCACAGCGGCTGTATTCTAAGTAAAATTATATTGTTTGTCTATATGTGTAATACATATACGATAAAAAAAAGGTACCCGCTATAACTCTCCGCGCCACACACTGAATCTTCGGATTGGCCGGTGGGTGACGATAAAAGAATTGAAAAAAAATAAGAGATACGTTATAATGGATATATGGCGGCGGTATTGTTTGACACGTTAAGGGTGGTGGAATCCCTGAAGTCGTCTGGCTTTTCGGAAGAGGGGTTTACTACGGCAGCAGACCTTGAGAGAGTAAGTCTCGAACTAAAGGCGGACATAGAATCCTCGAAATCCGACATCATCAAGTGGGTAGCCGCCATGCTGGTGGCACAGACCGCCCTCATAGCTGGGATAGCGGCATGTTCAGGCTGTCAGGGCTTTTGAAATAATCAAATTCGTCACACTTCGTATCTCATCAAGTTTTTCTAACGCCTTGCCGGTGTCTATGGCGTCTTTCGCCACTCTCACGGCCTCCTTAATATCGTCAATGCCAAGGTTTGAGACCATCAGTCCTGCCGCCGCGTTAATCAGGACAATATCGCGCGCCGCGCCCGTATAAGTGCCATCAAGAACTCTCATCGTGATTGCGGTGTTTTCTTTACTGTCGCCACCCTGGATGTCTTTAATCTGTGCGCGTTTAAATCCGAAGTCTTCGGGGTAAAACTCCATATTCTCAACCCGGCCATATCTAACTCTCGAAACATATGTCCTGCCAGTTATGGTTATCTCATCAAGGCCATCCTCACCGTGAAACACCATTGCGTCCACCGCGCCGAGCTTTCCAAGTACATGCGCCAGCGGCTCGACTAATTCCCTTGCAAACACGCCCATTATCTGGCGCTGAGCCCTGGCTGGATTGGTCAAGGGACCAAGAATATTGAAAATCGTCCTGATTCCCATCTCGCGCCGCACAGGGGCGGCATGTTTCATTGCGGGATGAAACAACGGCGCAAACATAAAGCCAAACCCTGTTTCATGCAAACAACTCTGCACCATATCCGGCGCCAAATCTATCTTTACACCCAGCGCCTCAAGCACATCGGCGCTGCCAGAGCGGCTTGACACGGAACGATTCCCGTGCTTTGCAACCGGCACCCCACAGGCGGCTATGACGATGGCCGCAGTAGTGGAAATATTAAACGTGTTTGACAAATCGCCGCCCGTACCGCATGTGTCTATGACGCCGTCGGGGGAATTTACTACAATTGGCGCCGCCTTTTTCCTCATCACAAGCGCCGCCGCGGTTATCTCCTCAACGGTCTCGCCTTTCATTTTTAATGCCGTGAGAAACGAGGCAATCTGCACGGAGGTGGCGCTGCCTTCCATTATCTCAGCCATAGCTCCTGACATCTCATCCCCTGAGAGATTGATACGCCGCGTGAGTTTGCTTATGGCCTCTTTTATCATATCCTTACGCGGGCGTTATGGCTGTCGGCAAGGCGCAGGAAATTCTTTAAAATTGCCTTGCCAACCGTCGTCAAAATAGACTCAGGGTGAAACTGCACGCCCTCGACTAAGAACTCCTTATGGCGCACCCCCATGATCTCATTCTCAAGCGTCCACGCGCTTATTTCAAACTCCGGCGGCAGTGTGCCCGGCTTTATGACCAGAGAATGATACCGTGTAGCGGTAAACGGGTTTTTGATTCCATCATAAATACCCTTGCCGTCGTGGTGAATTTGCGAGGTCTTGCCGTGCATGAGCCTGTCCGCCCTGACTATAGAGGCCCCGAAGGCCGCCCCTATGGATTGATGCCCAAGGCAGACGCCCAGAATTGGGATGACGCCGTGAAACGTCTTTATAACGTCAACTGAAACCCCTGCCTCCATAGGCGTACACGGCCCCGGCGACACGACTATCGCCTGAGGGGCAAGCGCCCTTATCTCGTCTATTGTTATGCGGTCGTTTCTAAAAACCCTCACGTCCTGCCCAAGTTCACCCAGGTACTGGACGAGGTTATAGGTGAACGAATCATAGTTGTCTATCATTAAAAGCATAAATTATTCCTTGTCCTTCTTAGGATTTAGGGAAAACTGTGTTTTTGCCATTTGCACGGCGCGCATCATGCCCTTGGCCTTATTTACCGTCTCATTGTATTCACCCTCAGGAACTGAGTCGGCCACGATGCCAGCCCCGGCCTGAACATAGACCGTGCCATCCTTAATAACAAGCGTCCGAATAGTAATACACATGTCCATCGCCCCGGAGAAACTGAAATACCCGACCGCCCCGGCATAAGGCCCCCGCAGCACGGGTTCGAGTTCGTCTATTATCTCCATTGCCCTCACCTTAGGGGCGCCGGTTACTGTACCCGCGGGAAAACAAGCCCTAAGCACATCAAACGCGTCCAATCCCCCGGCAAGCGTCCCCTCGACGTTCGATACGAGGTGCATGACGTGGCTGTACCTCTCCACACACATCAGGTCTGTAACCTCTACCGACCCCGGACGGGCTACGCGCCCTACGTCGTTTCTGCCCAAATCAACGAGCATTATATGCTCAGCATTTTCTTTTGGGTCGGCCTTGAGCTGCCTTTCCATTTCAAGGTCTTCCTCGTCAGAAAGGCCGCGTGGGCGTGTGCCCGCAATCGGGCGGAGAATCACACGGTTTCCCTCAAGTCTGACGAGTATCTCAGGGGATGACCCGACAATAGCGGCATCGCCAATATCCAGATAAAACATATATGGAGACGGGTTAATCACTCTCAGTGCCCGGTATATATTAAAGGGGTCTACTTTTTCCTCAGTCTCAAAGCGCTGTGCGACGACTACCTGAAAGACATCCCCCGCCCTTATGTATTCCTTCGCCTTCTCAACAGCGCCAAGAAAATCATGCTTATTAAAGGAGGATTTATACTGCGTGTCGGGATAGGCATAATTTACATCAAGCCGCGGTAGCTCAGCGTTATCACCCAGCGTCTCTGTAATAGAATCTATTTTGGCCGTCGCCTCTTTGTATGCGGCCTCCGGTGAGGGGTTGTCCATGATACGGGCATTGACCACCACCTTTATCACCTGTTTGAGATTGTCAAATATCAGGACAGTATCCATGGTCATAAAAAACATATCGGGAAGGCCGAGCGAGGGTTTATTGCCTATGTTAAGCCTCTCGAAAAAGCGCACGTTTTCGTATCCCATGAAGCCGACGAGGCCGCCGTAAAAACGAGGCAGACTGGTTAATGTTGCGGCCTTAAATTTATTAAGTTCCTCACGCAGTGCCTCAACGGGGTCATCGGCCACCCTAACTGAGCGCACACCTCCGGGGCCGGTTCGCAGGTCTGTTATTTCTATTGAAGTCCCCGAAGATTTAAATATACTCAACGGACTTACGCCCAAAAAAGAATACCTCGCCCATTTCTCCCCGCCCATAACGCTCTCCAGCAGAAACGAGTATTCCTTCTTTATCTTATAAAACGCGGACACCGGAGTCTCGGCGTCGGCAAGTATCTCCTTGTAGACGGGGATAAGGTCAAACTTACGCCCATTCTGACCGCCTTTCCCTGCCATCTTTTTAAATTCTTCTAAATCTGGATAATACATATTGACAAATACAAACCCTTTCCTATATTATCTCAATCGTGTATCATGTAACAGCAACACTGCTATCATACAGTGAAAGTGTTGCAAGATACAAGGATTATTTTAACGTGGGCAGT